>NZ_JANLWO010000378.1:0-11037 GCF_031364565.1 Chamaesiphon sp. OTE_20_metabat_361 | reverse complement strand
ACTAGAAACTACACTCGATCGAGTCGATCGGAATGTAAAGGTAAGACTCGTCTAATTTTTGCATCAATGTCGCTAAAACCGTAGCTGACCGTTAGAAATTTAGATTGAATAATACAGGGGAAAAGATTTAGCTTCCTTGGGTTTGACATACACAGTTTGCTGAGGCTCCAAGTGTAACTCGTCGAAGCGATCGCGAGTTAGATGTGCGGAAATAACTTGCCCGTCAGCTAAAGTTAATTCGGCTTGAATTTCCCAGCCGAGATGGATAATTCGCGTCAGCGTAGCTTTAACCGTCGTCTCATCGGGTTCGGTTGCGATCGCGACATCTTGAGGACGGAGATATACTTGAGGATGATTGGCTTCAAAGCCGTTATTTTGGAAGATATCGGCACTGCTAGGTAACACGTTCACGGGGCCGATAAAGCTCATTACAAATGCACTCGCAGGTCGGTCATAAATCTCCGCTGCTGTCCCGACTTGCTCGATTTGACCTTTATTCATCACCACGATTTTATCGGCTACTTCCATCGCCTCCTCCTGGTCGTGAGTGACAAATACCGTCGTCACATGTACCTCGTCGTGGAGACGGCGCAACCAGGCGCGTAAATCCTTTCTCACCTTGGCATCCAACGCTCCAAAAGGTTCATCTAATAATAATACCTTCGGTTCGACAGCCAGCGATCGCGCCAAAGCCACCCGCTG
The DNA here is from genome assembly GCF_031364565.1 of Chamaesiphon sp. OTE_20_metabat_361. Classification (NCBI taxonomy): domain Bacteria; kingdom Bacillati; phylum Cyanobacteriota; class Cyanophyceae; order Gomontiellales; family Chamaesiphonaceae; genus Chamaesiphon; species Chamaesiphon sp. OTE_20_metabat_361. Next base: position 10,335 of record NZ_JANLWO010000378.1, on the reverse strand, counting down.
CCGCTGTCCGCCGGATAACTGGGAGGGATAGCGATCTCCCAAACCTGCAAGCTGCACTAGATCTAGCAACTCATCGGCTCTAGCTTTAATCTTCGCCGCACTCGCCTTGCGAATCTTTAAACCAAAGCCGATATTTTCGCGAATTGTCATGTGCTTGAACAGCGCATAGTGCTGAAACACAAACCCGATATTTCGCTCCTGGACGCTCTGATAAGTCGCATCGGTACCCGTAAGCCAAATTTTGCCATTATCAGGGGTTTCTAGCCCCGCAATCAGCCGCAGGAGTGTCGATTTGCCCGGTCCTGACGGCCCCAGCAACGCCACTAGCGCACCCGATTCGATCTCTAGGTCAACATTCTCGACTGCCTGAAAGCTGCCAAATTGTTTCGAGACATTTTTTACTGATATACCCATTTATTTAAGATACTCGATCGCTAGAATATTTAATTAAACCTATACTTAACAATTGAATTTATTTTATACCTAATTTAAAAATCCGCTTACTTAGCATCGAATTATTAATTTAGACAACATATACCCTCCCACAATTATAAGCTACTACGACAGATCGAGCGGAAAACCGTGATATCTTAAAGATAATACCCGATCGAACTACTTGTGGAACTATCTTCTCGACTAGAATACGCTTTAGTTGCCCTGCTCGAAATTGCCGATCGTCAGGCGCAAGGCAAGCCGCTCAAAGTCAACGAGATTGCGGCTAGTCAAGCATTGCCAGAGCGATATCTCGACCAGATTTTTACATTGCTCAAACGCCAAGGCATTATCTCCAGTCAGCGCGGGATGAAAGGTGGCTATCTCCTTGCCAAGGAACTCTGGCAGATTACATTGTTAGACGTGGTAGTTGCGATCGAAGGTAGTGGCAATCGTAAAAAAGTCGATCCCGCAACCCCCAGCACCCCAGAAAAAACCGTTATCGTGCAAACGTTCGCCGAAATCAAAGATTCTGTAAATGACATCTTAGTTAATTACACTCTTCAAGATTTAGCGAAAACATTGGAAACTCAGCGTCAAAGCAGTCCAATGTATTATATTTAGGGAATAGGGGATAGAATAGTAGAGGGTAGATCTGTAGATAGTAGTAGTAGGGTGGGCACTGCCCACCATCTAGAAATTATGCTTAATTCCTTCAATTAAGATTTGTCTTTAATTCGCGTTTTACTTTCTAAAACTTCCTTAATAACCAACGTAACTGCGGCGAGTAACGCCAGTAGAACTGCGGCGGAAAAAGCAGCTTCGGTTTCATATTGCTTATAAACTTCTTCGACAAACAACGGCAAACTTTGAGTCGTATTAGCCACATTTCCCGACACCACCGAAACCGCACCAAACTCGCCCATCGCACGAGCATTTGTCAGCAACACGCCATACATCAACCCCCAGCGAATATTCGGGATAGTTACCCGCCAAAATATTTGCCAGTCGCTAGCACCGAGAGTTCTGGCGGCTTCCTCTTGGTCTACACCAGCCTCTTCCAAGACAGGAATTACCTCTCTGACGACAAAAGGCATACTCACAAAAGCAGTCGCTAGAGCCATCCCTGGAAAGGCAAACACGATATCGATGCCGCGATCTTGGAGCCAGCCACCAAACCAACCTTGACGCCCGTAGAGCAACATAATCATCAAGCCTGCAACTACTGGCGAAATCGATAAGGGCAGGTCGATAATACTTAATAATAACGTGCGCCCTGGAAATTGATGCCGCGCGATCGACCAAGCCGCACACAGTCCAAATATGGTATTAATCGGGACGGTAATCAGCGCTAAAGAGACAGTAATCCTGACCGCATTGAGAAAGTCTGGACGTGTTAAATTAGCTAAAAATGGTTCTAATCCTTTATGAAATGCCTGGTAGAAAACATTAATCGCTGGAATATAAATAACCACACTAATGTAACCGATCGCGAGTCCAATTAAGACGATCGGTACCCAATTAGTTGCTTTCTGTGCTGGCCCTTGTCGGACTAAAGTATTAGGAATATCGCTAGTCTTCATAACGCTGACCCCAAGCTTGTAAAATATTGATGGCAAGTAATAATACCAGGGAAATCAATAATAAAACTACGCCAATTGTCGTCGCACCAGCATAGTCATATTGCTCCAATCTTTGAAAGATCAGTACTGGGGCAATTAGATCTTTAAAGGGTGTATTAGAAGCGATAATTACCGTCGAGCCATATTCACCAACCGCACGGGAAAACCCCAACGCCATCCCCGTCAAAATCGATGGTAATAACGGCGGGAAAATTACTTGGCGAAATGTTTGCCAATCCGACGCACCCAAACACCACGCCGCTTCTTCGATATCGCGTTCTAGCTCGATCAAGACAGGTTGCACGGTACGGACGATAAATGGTAAAGAGATGAATAACATTGCGATCCCGACTCCCAACCGCGTGAAGGCGATTTTGATGCCAAATGGCGCGAAGATACCGCCAATCCAGCCATTTTCGCTGTAGACTGTGGCTAGAGTTAGTCCAGCGACTGAAGTTGGTAATGCAAATGGGAGATCGATCGAGGCGTCGATGATCCGTTTGCCAGGAAAATCATACCGTACTAAGACCCACGCGATCGCGGTGCCGAATAAACCATTAATCAGGGTGGCAATCAGTGAGGTGGTAAAAGTCACATCATAGGTAGATATGGATTCTGGACTGCTAGCTATCGCCCAAAATTTAGCCCAGCCGCCACTTCCCGCCTTGGCAAACATTGCCGCCAGTGGCAACAAGAGCATCGCGCTCAGATAAAACCAGGTAATCCGCCAAGTCCATGATAAATGCCGGATGCGATCGAACCACTGTCGCCAAGTTGATTTTGGTTTGACGAGACTGGCGGTGATAATATTACTCATGGAGATATTCTGCTGAAGGTAACAAGTCTTTCTAAATTAACGCGCTCAGATCGTCGCACCTATTTGGCTCTGTACAACTACTGTAGGGTGTGTTACCGCGTCAGCGTAACGCACCATTGACGATCTGTAGGGTGTGTTACCGCGTCAGCGTAACGCACCATTGACGATCGTAAATTAGTTATTTCTTGCCAGCTTGAATTTTATCGTAAACACCGCCATCCTCGAAGAATTTCTGCTGAAAACTGTCCCAACCGCCATATTCGGCGATTGTTCCGAGGGTTTTGATTTTGGGGAAGCGGGGATCTGGTGCGGCTGTGGAAGCCGGACGATAGCCCAGCTTCACAAATTCAGCTTGAGATTCTGGCGAGAACAGATACTTGACAAAAGCTTCGACGACTTCGCGATTGCCATGTTTATCGACATTCTTATCGACAATCGCGACAGGAGTATCGATCGATACATTCACATCCGGCACGACATAATCGAGGGATTGCCCTCTTTCTTTGGCAAAAATTGTCTCATTTTCATAGTTGAGGAGCGCATCGCCTTGTCCCTGCTTGGCAAAAGCATCGGTAGCTTCCCGAGCATCCTTCGGCTGCACGACCACATTTTTAAACGCATTGGTGACAAATTCGGTGGTTTTGGCTTCATTCCCCCCCAATTTGCTGGCACTGTTCCATAAAGCGAGGAAATTCCAGCGTGCGCCGCCAGAGGTTTTGGGATTCGCTGTCACCCATTTGACATCGGGACGCGCCAAATCGGCAAAAGATTTGATTTGTTTGGGATTGCCGGGACGGGTGACGATCGCGACGACCGAACGCGCGACAATACCATTGTTTGGTAATTTTTTTGCCCAATCTGGCGAAACGAGGGCAGCTTGCGCTAATTTATTGACATCGCTACCCAAGGCTAGATGCACGACATCCGCAGGTAAACCGTCAATGACGGCGCGGGTTTGAGAACCAGAACCGCCGTAAGTCTGCTTGAAAGTAACTTTTTGGTTTTGTTCTTGTTGCCACTTGGTTGTGAATTTTTGAATGATGGCATCATGAGCCGCTTTGGGTACGGCATAGCCAACAAGAGTGATGGTAACGTCCTGTTTCGATCCTGCCTGAGAATTGCTGGTTGACGGGGCATCACTCTTACCGCAAGCACCCATCGATAGGCTCAAACCCGCGCCAATGAACAATCCTACAATCGATCTTGTCACCTGCTGGCTGACGGTCATGACGTTGCCTCTAATAAATCTACTGTATTTAGATCGGAATATAGTTCAAATCTCTGGCTCATTCTAACAATATCCCTACATTAGGTCAATAGCAGGTAATTTTGCTAATAGCTATAGATTGCTGACTTGGAGACGATCGGCTTACATATTGCATACAAAATTGTAATGATTAAGAACGTTAATAAAATGACTAATAATGGGAATTTACCAATTAATTCCCCTGGTAAAATTGTTAAAAACTGTTTTGGTTGAGTAACTAAACTCCAGCTATTAAATCGGATAAATCTACCGATATAAATGCCGATCGCACAGAGGAAGTGTAAGCTAAACTCAATAATCTTGGTATATCGATCGAGCTGATATTTGTGTAAATATCGATTGACGTTGGCTAGTGAAAATATATAAGAAAGCCATCCCAGTCCGATAAAAATAATATAGATAGGAACGATAATTAGCGTGATCGTCCACACCGAAGTTAACGTCCGCACCGCTTCATAAAAATGAATGATGTCCGTAAGAATATACGGTGCATTTGGTAGAATAGCTAAAAATAGAAACAATCCCACCCACCAAAAAATCGAACGGTGGTGCTGTGGTGTCTCCCTGAGTACATAAGCATCTCGATCGATCTGAAAGCGGCGTTCGACGATCGCCAAAATGATAATCAGACCGATCGCGATCGCTAGAAAAATTATTCTGACACCCCATAAAGACAGCAAGATTCGCTGGAGCGCTTCGAGTAAATCGCCATTGTTGTATTTCTTGATACCGACAATAAAGCTTGCGCCGAGTAAGATATAAATACTCCAGCAAAACGCTCGCGATCGAGGACGATCGAATAGAAAAAAACTGAGAGTTAATGGAACGAGCGCCAGAAAACTATTCCAAGCAATCCGACCGATATCTTCGGCAATAACTTGAATGGTTGGCTCGATCGAGAGCGGAATTTGTAATAAAGTCATGCTATCCGAACCGGATCTGATTAATCGGTAATTCGCGGTCTAAAATTCTATACAAGCTACAGCCTAACATTTAAAATCTCATCCCTAACTTAGCGGTTAGAAACCGCGACTTCAGTCGCAGGCAAAAAGTAGGTAGCAACTTGGGCTGCCCAAAGTCTATCCACACCGCTGACTTTTCAGTCGAGCGGGGATGCCTATAATCGCCTGTTCGTAAAGTCGGTCAAACTCGCGATCGAAATGTGCAGCGACGGTAGGATTGTCCTGAATGACTAAAAGTGTCTCATCATTACGATAATTGGCAGCATTCGACCAATTATGCGAACCAGTAATCACGGTGCGCCGATCGATTATCGCAAACTTATGATGGAGGAGGTCGCCAGTGGGTAAAGTCGGTACTCCAATTGTCTCTATAAGTGGTGAATTAGTTCCCACTGGACAACCAGTACTAGTAGCCCCGCCCATCAGTGCCAAACCCGAACTGTAATCCCGATAAGCAAACTCCCGATCGATCGTCCCCCGCACCTTAACACCTTGCTGCGATCGAGCTTGTAAAATACTTGCTAACCCAGGTTCTGAAAACACAAATAGGGCAAAATCGACCTGCTGTTGGCTCGTACTTAGAAATTTCCCGATCGAACCATTGCTACTATCCTCCCAGGCCTGTTGCTGAGAAGTCGGCGAAAATTGCACCAGCACCCGCGTTTTACCGACAGATACCTCTAACGGTAGTCGCGCGGGTTTGCGTGCCTTAAATTGGCTAATTTGGTTGGGTGTGTTGCCATCGCCCCACATCAGCTCGAACTCATTTGTAAAGGCTGCGGCTAATTCGCGACTTTCGAGTTGGACGAGATTGTTTTGATTGCCCTCGCTCTCGGGATTACGAAAATCGCCATAGATATCACTCATCGTCCAATTTGCCGAAGTGACAATTACCTGACGTCCGTCTACTACCATAAATTTGTGGTGCATCAACCCGCTCCCCCGCGAATCATCCGCAGTATCATCGACGATTGGAATCTGGGCATTTTGGAGAATAATCAGCGCATCGCGTTGGTTAATCTCCGCAGGTGAGAACGTGCCATTGCCGTCGAGATCTGCTAATTTTTGAAATTCCTGATAGTGCTGGCGCTCCCGTGGCTGCAACCCTTCGATATCGGCACCAGCCAATTCGCTCAGCGGACGCCGATAATTGGATTCTAAAATTACGCGAACTTTAATCCCTGCCTGCGATTTAGCAGCTAGAGCCGTAGCGATATTCGGTAATTGCAACTGTTGGACGGCGACATCAATTTGGGTGGTAGCAGCGTCGATCGCATTTATTAACCTAGCGGCTAAATCCTGTCCCAGCCTGGTTTTGTGTCGGTAAGGTTCGGTAAACTCTACTGACCGATCGTGGTTAAAATAGACTTGAATTGATGGGTCTTGCGGTAGTGGCGGTAAAGTTGCCTGAATCTTGGATGGCGATCTGCCAAAGAACCAATATCCACAGAAAATAATAGTAACACCGATGCTCCCAAGAGCTAAACTAGATAACAGAGAGGAGTGTAATGTGCCGCAAACGCTGCTAAACCGTCGAAATTTCACAGGGAAACTCAAAAATTATGAATGATAAATGATGAATTAATAGCTCGATACTATTAATGCCGCAATTGTTTGATGTCATCTCAACTACGAGAATACCGAATTTATTGTATCATTTATTACTCAAATGTTGTCTAAAATCACTGCACGGCTGTCTATGCTCTAGAATTGCCAAATAAAGGTGTCGATCGTTAGCTTGGCTAATTGTCGATATTGAGGCTAATCTAGATTGTGACTGTCAATTGCGGCGATCTAGGCGAACAGCTATGAGAGAAGCGACGATAATGCTTGCCAGCAAGCACGATCTAACTTCGATTGACCGTACTAGCGCGGTAGGATCGACATCATTGTTTAAATTTCCATGCAGCTAACTTGTAACTGCTTACTTACCATTTTTACAAATTACCTTAGACATCGAGGGAGATATTATGAGCAGACGAAGAAAAATGTTTCAATGCGGTCATAAAGGCTATGGTCAGATTTGCCATCGTTGCCTACAAGAGGAGGTAGATGTCAATGAAAAGAAAGAAAAAAAACGGACTTGGCATGATAGTTTTGCCTTCGATCCGATCGATCTTAAAAGCTTACCATCACATGTGGTTTTAAAAGCTAGAAATATTATTGTCGGTCTTCAAGATCGCAGGAATTATCGGGAGTTTGGGGGCAAAAGGCTGCGCCACAACCGATTAGTAATTAGCATTCCCGTGACTCGAAATTATCGGATGTTGTGCTTTGAACAAGATGGGGTGCTGCAACCCAAAGAAGTCTTATCCCATGAAGACTATAATATATGTAAGCCAGGTAGCTAGTAGAGATGCAGCTATGTGGATAGCAGCAGACACTCGAAATAATTGACGTCAAAATAATTAGCTATTCTAGTTTATGCAGATTTACCTAGATCACAGTGCGACTACTCCCACTCGTACCGAAGCGATCGCGGCGATGCACCGAGTCCTCACAGCCGAATGGGGCAACCCTTCGAGTATCCATCAGTGGGGCGAACGCTCGTCAACCGCGATCGAACAAGCGAGATTTCAAGTAGCAGCATTGCTGAACGCCAACCCCGATGCGATCGCGTTTACATCGGGGGGTACTGAAGCTAATAACCAGGCAATTATGGGGGTGACAAATCAATATTCAACCCCTCAACATGTCATTATTTCGAGTGTCGAGCATTCATCGATTAATGCCCCAGTAGAATGGTTAGCAACCCGAGGCTGGCAAGTCACCAAATTGCCCGTCGATCGATCGGGGCGAATCGATCCTCAAGATCTCGCCCGTGCCATTCGTCCGAATACCGTGCTGGTATCGGTTATCTCCGCCCAAAGTGAAGTCGGCACGATTCAACCGATCGCCCAATTAGCGGCGATCTGCCGTCAGCACCAAATTTGTTTCCATACTGATGCCGTCCAAGCGGCAGGGAAAGTCCCGATCGACGTGCGGGCACTGGGGATCGATCTCCTCTCAATCTCCAGTCACAAGCTTTATGGCCCTCAAGGTGCAGGCGCACTTTACATCCGCCCAGGTTTAGAACTGATCCCCCTCCTCGCTGGCGGGGGACAGGAAATGGGCTGGCGATCTGGAACTCAAGCAGTACCCCAGATCGCTGGCTTTGGCGTGGCGGCTGAGTTAGCAAGTGAAGAACTAGCCCTCGAAAATAGCAGGCTCATCGGTTTGCGCGATCGCTGCTTCGAGCTACTCGCCAATTGCCCGATCCTCGTCCCCACCGGGGATCGTTGGCAGCGCCTGCCCCATCACCTCAGCTTTTGTCTACACATCCCCGATCGCGATACCTCAGCATCCGTTACGGGCAAAACGATCGTCCGCCACCTCAATTTAGCCGGGATCGGCATCAGCTCCGGGGCGGCTTGTGCCAGTGGGAAACTCACTCCCAGCCCGATTTTATTAGCGATGGGATACAGTCAAACCGAGGCAGTCAGCGGTATTCGCCTAACGCTCGGCAAGAGTACCACGGTCGCCGACATCGACTGGACAGCAATGGTACTCAAACAAATTCTCGATCGATTAGTACCACAATTAGTCTGTGCCTAATTTGGATTTAAAATGTCTCAAACCTATGTGGTGGGCAGTGCCCACCCTACTGGGACGACTTTTACCTTTTACCCAGTCTCCCAGTCTCCCCATCCCCCCATCTCCCGTCACTCCCACTCCTGAAACCGATCGAGCCAACGTTGCAGGGCGCGTTTGATTTGTTCTTTGCGGCGCTCGAAGTTGGCGGCGAGGGTGATGATGAGGACTCCGGCGAGGAGTCCGATTGCCCATTTGGTGATGGGGTATTCGGTGATGAGGATGAGCAATTGATAGGTATTGGTAAGTAGGAAGGCGATCGTGCCGACGTAGAGCCATGCGCGGACTCTGACGAAGATACCGATACTGGCGATCGCGAGTCCGATACCGATGGGGAGCCAGGGTTGGTGCCAGAGTAAGGCGGTGACGGCGATGATGCTGCTGCCGAGGATGCGTCCGTAGTGGCGATTTTGCCTAGAGGTTTGCCAGTAAGGATCCCATTGGACTGCGGCTAAAATCGACAAACCGATCGCGGTGGCGTACCAGAGGGGACTGGTGAGGTTGTAGGCAAATAACAGCCGAAACGCTGCCCAGTTGAGGAAGATCGCGCTCAGGTAAGCCCACCCAAATTGCCGTTGGCGGCGGGCTACTCCGGCGTAAAATACTGCCAGAACGATGAGGTTTAGCAGGGAGATCCGATCTAACTCGAAGATGACTCGCGATAGTGGTAGGAGGAGGGCTATGAGCCGCCAGGGTCGATCGCGCCAGCCCCATTGTCGCCAGGGGGCTAGTAAGATGATGAGTCCGAGCAGACAGGAAATTAAAATTAGACCCTCATCGAGGATGCCGAGGCGTTGGAAGATCGATCGGGCGTAGATACCGACGCCCATGAGTTCTGCTAAACCGAGGTAGATCCACCAGTCAGCCCGATCGCGCTGGGATAGTCCTTCATGTTGACTGGCGCGTGCTTGAATTAAGGCGTAGCCGCCCAAGAGGATGCTAATGCCCAGATGGACGAGGGTGAGTTTGGGGGCGACGGAATCGGTAGGAATGCTGGCGGCGGCAACTTTCCAGGCACTCGCGATCGCCCAGTGGAGGTGCGCGAAGTTTCTCAAGCCAGCGAGGGTAAAATTGCCCCACTGCAAGGGATCTTGGCGCGATCGCCACCATACGCTCAACCGATAGCTGAGTGCGAGGATGGCGGTGACTAAGCCATAAATAGTGAAGGCATCGGCAATATTACCACCGGGCGGAGCTTGGAGAATGTAATGGGTGACTAGCTCGTAGCAGCCGCCTGTGACTAGTAGTAATCCGCCATAGCCGACGCTCGGGCTGAGTCGGCGACTGACTAGCACGGCGACGATGCCGACGGCGATCGTTAGCAATCCAGTATAAGTTGTAAAAAATGGCAGTCGCAGCAATAAGCCCCAACTGGCGAGTAATAATGGTGCGAGTTGAAATTCGAGTTCTGGCTGGTGGCGGGTTCGCAGCCACAAGGGGAGGGCGAGGAGGATATTAACTGTTGCCAGGATGAGGGTATCGCCACCGAGGAAATGGACGAGGGCAGCTAGGGCGATTTCACTCGTCCAGATCGTACTCCAAAACCAGACAGCGGCTGGAATTGCGGATTGCCACCGTTGGCGAAATTGGATGGCAGTGATGAGG
>NZ_JANLWO010000348.1:0-6056 GCF_031364565.1 Chamaesiphon sp. OTE_20_metabat_361 | reverse complement strand
GCCAGCTAGCTGCACGTAGCCTGGGAGGTGAGCGGCTAAGACTTTTTCACCGAGTTTGATGGCTGCATGAGTCGTTCCCGCGCCGATATCGCCACTCATCGGTCTACCATCGGTTTGCCACAGCAGCGCAAATGGGAGGGGGCGCGGGTGGTAAGTGGCGGCAATGGTATCGTGAATCGATCGCAGGTATGTGATTAATTCATCACTATCGGGACAACTAATCGCCAGCAATTTGAGGTGGTGTGCGACTGGAGCGAGGATACTCCATAGCTGCCTAAATTCGTCCAAGTGTCCAGACTGAGTATGAATTTCGATCGCGTCGATGCCATCCTCCGCTGTGAGATAGGGGAGAATGCTGTTGGGTGTTGCCGATCGATCGTGAGTCACAATTAACCCTAGCGGACAGATTGGCAAACATCTCCCGCAGCCATAGCAGCGACTCTCGACAACTCCTCGATCGTCAATGGCATCCGCCGGACAAATCCGTTCGCACGGACGCGGACAATCAGCCGGACATTGTGATGGATCGAATGCTGCTTTGCGAAAATGCGGGTCTGCACCATCATTTAAACTCACCATCAACCACGGGAAATCTAAACATGAATTTCCCGCATCAGCATTTGTCTGCGCTAATTTTCGAGCAGTACTGATGCCATCTTTCGCTGCGGTGATGACTGCAAGATCCGCAGCAACATCGATACAATCAGCGCCAGCTAATGTATAAGCGATCGCCAAACTGCGGATGGCTGGCAAATGTCCAAAGCTAGCACCACAGATGAGTTTAAACCACGTACCCCTAGCTAGTGAATTCAAGGGTGAAGGATAGAACACAAGGACTTGGATGAATTTGGGCTGACACTATTGTCTAGTGGAAATATTTAAGTATGCTGAGTAAAAACATTCATGACAGTCACCCTCTTTACCCTAAGTTTTTCATCCTGATGCTATGAATTATATCGAGATTTACCCAGTGGTGGCTAGGAATCGCGATCGATATTAATTTTCTGTAATGCGACTCGGTCGTCTCAACAGCATCTGATGAGATTGTAGCTCGATCGTCTTTATGATAACGGTGCCGCGATCGAACCCAGTCTAGTAGCGAGGCTGGCAATCTTCAAAACTCAGCGATGACTTTCTAGTCAAATAAGGAAAGCAGTTGTAGCAATGATTTCAGAATTTTAGCCCCGATTAGGGACTTACCTGTCAAATAAACATCAAACCCGAAAGGGTAGATATTTGATATATTTTCGTGATTTGTTTTCCCGCTCACCTGGTTTGATGTATTTAGCGGCGTAATAACTTACCTTGTAGTTTTGCTAATTTAATCACCTGAATATTACTGGTAAATAGTTGAATATTTGGGACAGTCACATAGTCCATGGCATTAGGGTAGGTTTGCCAAACCCACACGTTCGTATCAACGAGAAAGATATCTGATTGCTGTGGGCGATCTGAGAGAATGTCAACAACCTCAGCTTGAACATCGAACTGTATCGTCATAATCTAGAAGCTGGCGGCGTATTCCTCCATAACGGTATCGACAGCTTGACGATGAGCGGGATCTGAATAGTAAGGCTTGGCATTGTCAATCACCTGCGATAGAACGGTTTCACCATGGGGGGATAGGTTCTCAATTATCAGTTTCTCGTTGAGAGTATCAGACTGAATATCCTGCAAAAGCTGTCCGATGGCGACGTTGAAAAATGCCGACGCAAAAACTTTGACTCCTTCAAAGTCCAGCTCTACGGTTTGTCCACTCTGGAGTAGGGGTGAATCAGATCGAAGAGTTGTTGTCCGTCGTCAAACGAAATTGCATATTGCCCCGTAATTTCATGAACGATGTAACGCATTGCTTTTCTCCTCTGTTTCTAAAATCGTTTCTTCACCCCGCTATTAACCTCTGATGCTAGGCAATAATATGACTCATCGCATTTGAAGGCTATATTTATCAGTGTTCCCTGAAAATCGAGCATCGAACGTTATTGGCTATGCCCTGCCCAAAATCAACAATGGTTAGGTGTAGCTCTTTCTTTGTGGGGTAGTTTTGCCCGCAACTGAACACACCAAGTGAGGAGTCACTGTGTTCAAAGGCATTAGCGTAGATTTCCCAAACACTGCCAGCAATCGCACCCTGTAAGCCAGAGCTAATATTGACCCAGCTTTTTTCTAACCAATTATTTAGCAGGTATCCCACTATAGTATATTTGTTCTGTATAGATCTTGGCGATAAGGAATAGAATTGCCACTCCAAGGCTCTATCCCTCGATCGAAACCGAATAAAAATCCATTTTGAGCGAGATTAGTGTGAACTTTAGGCTGTAATGTGTTCCAGTCGAAGTGTAACTGTCCGCCTTTCGATCGAACATGATGGCTGAGTCCGCCAAGAAACGCCACCCCAAGATGACTCAGAAAGCTGCATTTCTGAAAATCAATGGTCAAGTCTAGGGAGGTATCAAGTTTTTGGTTCACTATAGCAATCCTATTTGAGTTCCTGAGAAAAATGATCCTGATGTATCTTGGAAAAATCAAATTTTGAAGAGTCATAAAACAATTCAAACAGCTTTTTGACAGCCCAGAATGACTTGCACAAATACCAGTATTTCCTCAAGAAGTTCTTCGCTTGTAGCCAAATATCTTCGACCGGATTTTGCTGGGGAGCGCTTGGAGCAAATAAAATACAAGTAATCTCTAGATTATCTGCCAAGCTTGCTTGATTCACCTGAGCCAAATATTCTCGAAATTCACCAAATTTATGGTAACTAGCTCCATCCCAAATTAAGACGATTTTTTTGCGCTGATATTTACGCTGTAGATTCTTAACAAATTTAACTGTCGATTCACCGTTTCTTGCTGGATAGGCCTCAATTGTAAACTCTTTGCTTTGATAGTTCAGTGCCCCAAAATAAGTTTGCCGATCTTTTTCACTCTTGATGAGAATTTCCATCCTGCTATTAGTTTGTCCCCATACATATCCACAAACGTCTCCACCGAGCAAGTGACACTCATCTATAAAGACTGCTACCATCTCTCCTAGTTCAATCTCCGTCTTGTGTTTAGCTAAAAATTCATTAATCTCTATTCTCTTTTGCTTGGGTCTTTGCCATGTCTGGGGAACCCAGACGGCACGACTCCGCTTTTTTACGAGATCCTCATCAAATTTAGGATTGACTTTTTGAGTTCTTTTCCAGCTAATTTTCGCTTGCTCAAATAGGTCGTAATAACTCTGCTTTGATTTGTAGACAACCTCATATTTTTCTTCTATATGATTGATCGATTCGTCTAAATGCCAGTAGTCTTTATTTTAAACCACTCAATTATTTCTGCTCTCTATTCGGTTGTTAATTTCCCTTTCGCCCCTTTATATTAGAGCTTAATTCCTGCTATTCCTCTAACTTTGAAAGCTTTCTTCCAGTCTCCGATAAAATTTTTACTTACGCCTAATAGTTGTGCTATTATTTGCTCATGGTATCCTTCAATAGCCATTTTTACAGTTAAAGATCTTTTCAATTCTCTGGGATCTGTATTGTTCTTAATCAAGTTCTCCAGGCTAGCTATTTGGTCATGTTCTTCTTGCTGTTTTATTAGCGGATTATCCATTACTTAAATATCGATTGTTAACTGTTTAATATAATTGTACTATAAAATAAGCTTCTCAAATAGGATTGCTATATGCCGGAATGGCGATCTATAGCTTGGGACAAGGGCGGGTACAGGGTAGTATTGCGGCGGTGATGGCACTAGCGCAAGTCATCGGGCCGCTGTGGGCGGGTTGGCTATACGAATCCGTCAGTCCATCGGCTCCCTATTGGTCGGGTACGGTTCAAGTACTGGTAGCTGTTGCGGTGATGCTGATTGCTATGCCAGCACTCCAACGACTGAATCGGGAAATGAATGCCGAACAAAATGAATATCAATAGATTTCCTCGTTCAGGAAAAATTTAGGAGACTACCATGCAAATTACCGGAAACACAATTCTCATTACGGGCGGCGGATCGGGAATCGGTCGCGGACTTGCTGAGTCCTTTCACAAACTAGGCAATCGGGTAATTATTGCCAGTCGGCGACAACAAGCGTTAGATGAGGTGACATCTGCTCATCCTGGGATCGAATCCCTGCTGCTGAATATCGATGACCCAGACAGCATCCGTTCGTTTGGTCGGCAAATCGATCGAGACTACCCAGCGCTGAATGTTTTGATTAACAATGCTGGAATCTCGAAAGCAGAAGATCTCAAATCGCCGCCAGATTATCTAGCGGATGCCGAGGCGATCGTCACCACCAACCTCCTTGGCCCCATTCGCCTGACAGCGGCACTCCTGCCACTGCTGCAAACTCAGCCGCGCTCTACCATTCTCACGGTTTCGTCGGGGCTGGGTTTTGTCCCGAACGCAGCGACCCCCACCTACAGCGCGACTAAGGCGGCGATCCATTCCTACTCGGTATCGCTACGCCACCAGCTCAAAGGCACCACCACCGAGGCGATCGAGATTATTCCGCCTTATGTGCAGACCCCACTCAGCGGCGCACGGCAACTGACCGATCCTCGCGCCATGCCACTCAATGAATTCATTACCGAAGTGATGGACATCCTCGCCAACCAGCCAACGGTCGAAGAGGTCGTGGTAGAGCGATGCAAACCCCTCCGCTACGCTGTCGAACATGGGAATGCTGACATGCTGTTTCAGACTCGTAATTCGTAGTGTAGCGACCTGAGATCGCGATTAATAAACAGAAGGTAGAAAAGAAATCGTTAATTATCGGGAGCAAGATGATAAAATATCGCCAACTGGGAAAGACAGACGCGCAAGTCTCGGCAGTAGGATTGGGCTGTATGGGCATGTCCGACTTCTATGGCGATCGCCAAAATGATGATGCTGAAAGTATCGCCACGATTCGAGCCGCGATTACCTCTCGGCGTGGCTACGCCAACGACATCGGGATTAACTTTCTCGACACAGGTGACTTTTATGGCATGGGTCACAATGAATTGCTGATTCGCGAAGCCATCAAAGGGGTTCCCCGCGACAAAGTATTTATTGCCGTGAAGTTCGGAGCACTACGCGACCACAAAGGTGGCTTTAACGGTGAAGATAGCCGTCCGGTGGCTGTGCAGAATTTTTTAGCCTATAGCTTGCAACGGTTGGGGGTGGACTACATCGATCTTTACTATCCCGCACGAGTCGATCCGCATGTCCCGATCGAGGACACGGTGGGTGCGATTCGGCAGAGCCGACGCTACGCGAACGCCGACCTGATTCAAGACGGTAAAGTGCGCTATGCGGGACTCTCAGAAGCGGGTGCTGACACCCTCCGGCGAGCAGCTCAGGTACATCCGATCGCCATGCTGCAAACCGAATACAGTCTCTGGACGCGGGAGCCGGAAACCGATCTGTTGCCCGCGTGTCGAGAATTGGGTACGAGCTTAGTTGCTTACTCACCACTGGGGCGCGGATTTTTGACGGGAGCCTTTCAATCTCCCGATAACTTCCCACCAGACGATTGGCGGCGGCACAGTCCCCGCTTTCAAGGCGAGAATTTTTATCGCAACTTAGAATTGGTTGAAAAAATTAAGGAAATTGCGACCCAAAAGCAATGTACGCCTGCCCAACTTGCCCTCGCTTGGCTGTTGGCAAAAGGTGAGGACATCATCCCGATTCCTGGCATGAAACGTCAAGTGCGACTGCATGAAAATGTGGGAGCCTTAGATATTGTGTTAACTGCTGCCGAACTGCAACAGATTGAAGCAGTTATGCCGATCGGTGCTGCTGCGGGTACTCGTTATCCTGAAGCGTTGATGAACTCTCTTAATCGTTAGTTTCATCAAAGATTATTACAAAGAATACCGAACTCCAAAAATTATTCTCAGGGGGAATTAGACTGAATTAATTCAGCCTAAATATCCTGGGGGTGTTAGGTAGAAAGCGGCTCAAATCGCGCTGAGGCTCCCTCAGCGTGCGTTTGAGACAAGACGAATGTCCGTATGATACCCCATTTTTCCGGTATTAGGTAGACAAATGTCCATCTAACTACCCCAAATGGGAGTATTAGACTGACA
>NZ_JANLWO010000321.1:0-4307 GCF_031364565.1 Chamaesiphon sp. OTE_20_metabat_361 | reverse complement strand
CGGAGCAGGAATAATGGTTGCAATCCAGACAGGAAGATTATACGGGATCGGGGTTGGCCCTGGCGATCCGGAGTTATTGACACTCAAGGCATTGCGACTGTTGCAAGCGGCTCCAGTAGTTGCCTATCAGTCGGCAAACGATCGTGAAAGCATCGCTCGCTCGATTGTTGCACCCTATCTGACTGGCAATCAAATCGAAGTGCCGTTTCATTTTCCACGCGCCCTCGATCCGGAAGCCGCGCAAGAATTATATGCCGAAGCAATTAAGCCGATCTCGGCACATTTAGCAGTAGGGCGTGATGTAGTGGTTCTATGTTGTGGCGATCCGTTATTTTACGGCTCGTTTATGTATTTATTTACCCGGTTAGCCGATCGATTTGTCACCGAAATCGTGCCCGGTGTATCGTCCCCAATGGGTGCCGCCGCCGCGATCGGGATGCCATTATGTTACCGTAATGATATTTTTAGCGTCCTATCAGCAACTTTACCTGTCGAAGTATTAACCACCCAATTAGCTAATGCCGATGCGGTGGCGATTATCAAATTGCGTCGTCATTTCGATAAAGTTTATCAAATATTGACCGATTTAGATTTACTCGATCGTGCTAAATATATTGAACATGCAACTGGTACCGAGCAAAAGATCATCTCGATCGCAGATGTCGATCCGCGTAATGTTCCCTATTTTTCCATGATTATCGTCCCCAGCAAAACCCAACTCTAAGTTAAAAATCCCCTCTTGGGAGGGGTGCCCGTAGGGCGGGGTGGGTAGGTCTTCGCTATCGACTAACGATCTCCGAATGATGGACATCGCATTCATATCTCTATTGTGCTAGCAATGTCAAGATATTCAGAATTATGAGATTTCAGCGGAGATCTTACCCACCCCGCCCGCTGGGCACCCCTCCAAGGAGGGGACTTTTAAGTAGACAGTAAGATTTCACCATTCGTAAATTCATAAAATCACATGCTGACCGATCGAATCAAAGATTTAATTGCTAGAGCTAGAATTGTCAGCTTCGCCAGTTGGGAGTCCTCACATCCCGCCGCTAGCATCGCTATTTTTCAAGCGGCTGAAGATGCCAGAGTCTATCTCACCGATGCCGACTACGCCCAGATCGCGGCATTATCGCCCCAGACTTCCCAGCTTATACCGATTTCAACCTTACTACGCGATCGAGTCGTTGAAATCATCGATGAAGCGAGAACCCATGTCTACGCCAAGTTTCCACACATTTCCGAGCCAGGTGGCGGACTCTATCCCCCCGAACGCGCCGAGGCTTGCTGGCGCGACTTCTGGCATTACTTACGCCCCATCACTTATGGATTGGCTGGCGAAAATTCTGACTATCTCAGTGCCGAAGGCTTAGCAAATATGCGGGTACTCTATCAAGAATTGGAAGTACCCCTCGATGCGATGACAGTCGGACTCCAAGGACTCAAAACCGCCAGTTTAAACCGGATCGATCCCAGCCAACACGAGATCGTCATCCCCTATTTCGATCCACTGATTACCCAATTACAATCCTTCTCAGCCAGCCATGAATAGCCCTCAAACCTTACGAATGTTGCTCTCCCACAACTTTGATATTATGGATCCTAATGTACCCGTACTGAGCCGGGAAGCCTTCACACAGATATTTGTCGAGGGCTTTACCGATCGCCCAGAAGTGCAGTGTCGTCAGATAAATAATCCTCACTGGATTCTCGAAGTTGTGGCTCCTGCTAATGCTTCGCCGCAACAACTCGGCGAAAAATGCGCTCAAATCCTGGCTCAGAGTCGATCGCAATCGATCGGGAAATTAGACTTTGATATCCTGATCCTCGGCGGCATCAAGACGACTCCCGCCACTAGCAATAATCCCGATGCCCTCCAACCCAATCAATGGGGTGTCGATGTCGTCGAAACCAAGTCAGGCGCACACTTCCTACAATCGATCGACTGGGATGGCACGATCTCCGGTAAATCCGCCGATAGTATCTTCAAGGCAGAAGCGATCGGTGGATAATGGCATGTGCCTGCTGCACAAGTAATTGCACATTAGCTTACACTCAACAGCTTCATCCCTGCAATCCGTCCATTCATGTAGCTGCATACTCTAACTCGATTGCGGCTAGCTCTCTAGGTTTAGATAAGTAGATCGAGTCAAAGTATTGTGGGTAATGCAATCGGAAATGTGTAAGTAAGCGGAGTTATTTGGGTACTATAATCTTGCACAGTTAGATCTTGACCTTTACTTGCACTCCAGATGGAAGACTACTATAAAATTCTTGAAGTCACTCCAAAAGCTTCTTCTACGGACATTAAAGCTGCTTATAGATCGCTGTGCCAAGAATATCATCCAGATAAACTACCGATCGGAACTCCCGAAAAAGCCCGCAAACATATAGAAGAGCGTTTTAAGCAAGTTAACGAAGCTTACAGTGTAATAAGTAATCCAGAAATGAGACAAGCTTACGATCTCAAATGCTCTCAGGGAGTATTTTCCTCGGATAATCAAGATTCAACCACCTGCCAGTCCAGTGTTATTTTTGAGCCTGAAAAATTAAGACAGGTCGCTGAACGATTGGAAGCACTCAAGAAGAATATTGAATTGGAATATAAGGAAACTCAAGTTGAAGCGGATCGATTTGTTAAGCAACAAATCAAGGGGATGGGGTATAAGGAAGAGGATTTAGAGGGAAATACCGTAATAGGAAAGATAGGGATTTCTATTTTCACCTTATGTCTTTTCTTTATAGGAATAGGATGGATGGCATCAGGCACTATGCTATTGGGTATCGCTTGGGCTGGATTTTGGCTACTAAGTTTTCTAAAAGTAATTTCTTCACCAACTTTAAGTATTAAAACTGCTCAAAAAATTCAATTAATTAAGAAAAAAGCAAGTGAGAAAAAATTAAAAGCTCAACAAAAACAGCAAAAGGAATTGGATGAGATGAAGCAATATCAACAAGGACGGGTTAACTTTTTTAAATCTATCCCTATTTTTATGCTTTCAGAAGACTATATTGCGAATCTGACTGATGAAGACCAGTTATATCTACTTCAATCTCTCAATGAGCGAAATGATGCTGCGGACTTAGGTCAAAATGTACAGGCTGTTGCACAAGTGGCAATTGGAGTTGGACTTTTGGCTGTCCTGTTTGGTGTGGGGTAAATTAGATTCGAGATTTGAGGTAAATATTGATGTTAGTTATCAAAAAACAGCGATGGGGAAACCTTGAAAAACTTGCCTAGTGCCTTAGCAGCAGCTCTACTAATGCCACGCTTGCCATTAAGCACTTCCGAAGCTATTCCTTGAGAACCGAATACTGGTAACAAGTCTTTTTGCTTTAATCCTCGATCGCGTATTAACTCAGTTAAAATCTCTAAAGGAGTAGCAGCTTTAAGTTGATAATGCTGGCTTTCAAAGCTTTCAATTAAATTCACCAATAGTTTGAGTAGCCGCTCTTGTGCTGGGGATATTGCATCACCTAGCCGCATTAGTTTAGTAACTTCTGCTAAGTAAAATTCATTTTCTTCTTCTGTGTCAATCACCTTGGGTTGCACTGCTACTAGCAATTGGGCATATTCTTTATCTAATGCAGCTATTGTCGATCGCGGTTTTTCAAGCTGGCTGTATTTAGTTGAAGCCATTCCTACGCCGAAGTCTTGAGATTGATGCCCAATACCTGAGTATAAGCTCCCCGTGCTTGCGTCACCCCGATCGTCCTGTCAGCAGCTTCAATCATCGGACGACGCAGACTCACTACCAAAAACTGCGCTCGATTGGCTTGCTTGCGAATCATCTTCGACAGGCGTTCTACGTTCGCCCCATCCAGGAACATATCTACCTCATCGAAGGCATAGAAGGGCGATGGACGGTAGCGTTGGAGGGCGAAGATAAAACTTAGAGCCGTCAGGGATTTCTCGCCCCCAGACATTGAAGAGAGCCGCTGTACGGGTTTACCTTTGGGGTGAGCGACGAGATTTAGACCGCCGCTAAATGGATCTTCGGCGTTTTCTAATTGGAGGAAGCCGTCGCCGTCAGAGAGTTCGGCGAAGATATCTTGGAAATTGAGGTTGACGGCATCGAAGGCTTCGCTAAAGGCTTGGAAGCGCAGGGTGGTGAAGTTTTCGATGCGGAGGAGAAGTTCCATGCTTTCGGCTTCGAGGGTGCCGAGTTTGTCGCTGAGTTCTTGGAGGCGATTGTTGGTTTCTTCGTATGCTTCGAGGGCGAGCATGTTGACGGGTTCCATTGCTTCCATTCGTTTTTGGAGCAGGCGGATTTGGGATTGGAGGGCGGATAGGTATTCGTCGGTTTGGG
>NZ_JANLWO010000277.1:0-3770 GCF_031364565.1 Chamaesiphon sp. OTE_20_metabat_361 | reverse complement strand
ACAAGAATATCGTAAAGCAAATTATCGCGGTCGGGAAGAGTTGTCATTACTCAATTCGATGGTGCAAGAAAATGTCGTCGGCATTAATGTCGTCCAACTATTTCGGCGCGAAAAATATAATGCCGAACTATTTCGGACGGTACGCGATCGGTATATTCGCGAAATCGATAAAACTAACTTTCATGACTCGGCAGTTTCGGCGACTTTAGAGTGGATTTCACTCGTGGCGATCGCGGCGGTACTCTGGTTGGGCGGTTTAATGGTATTGAATAAAACTCTGGATTTTGGAACTTTGTCTGCGTTTATTTTGTACGCGCAAAGATTGTTTGAACCCTTGCGGCAATTTGCCGAGAAATTCACCGCTATTCAATCGGGGTTTACCTCAGTAGAACGGATTAATGATATCCTCAACGAGCCGATCGAAATTCAAGATATCGATCCAGCGCAAAGCGAACATCTGACGCATGTCGATAGTGCTTCCCAAGGTGAAATTCGGTTCGAGCATGTCTGGTTTGCTTATAAAGATGATGACTATGTAATTCGCGATTTGGACTTTACGATTAAGCCAGGTGAAAAGATCGCTTTAGTCGGGCCGACTGGTGCGGGTAAAAGCTCGATTATTCGCTTGCTCTGCCGTCTGTACGAGCCTACAAAGGGGCGAATTTTGGTGGATGGGGTAGACATCAAAAATATTACTCAAGCCGAACTCCGCCGCTATTTGGGCGTGATTTTACAAGATGGTTTTCTGTTTGCTGGCAACGTGCGGGAGAATATTACTTTAGGTGAAAGTTATACCGAAGCGGAAATCCTCCACGCAGCTCGATCGACAAATATCGATCGCTTCATCACTCAACTCCCCCAAGGTTATGATACCCAATTACGCGAACGCGGCGCGAATTTATCGGCTGGACAAAAACAACTAATTGCTTTTGCGCGATCGGTAATTCGTAATCCGAGAATTCTCGTTTTAGATGAAGCCACCGCCAGTCTAGATGTCGGAACGGAAGTCTTAATTCAAGATGCTTTGGATCGAATAATTGTCGATCGGACAGCAATTATTATCGCCCACCGTTTATCGACAATTCGGAATGTCGATCGCATTTTTGTCCTCAAACAAGGTAGTTTGGTCGAGTCGGGTACCCATGAGGAATTACTGGAGCAGGGTGGCTTGTATGCAGGTTTATATCAATTACAAATGCTAGGGACTTAGTTTGTAGTCAACTGTACGGCAATACCGAACAGAAATGCTACACTAGTCGTACAAGTTTCATTAGGTCATTAATGATGAAATTATCTGGAATCCAACTCGGGATCGTGACGATGTTAGCAGGCGTATTAGTGCCGATTCCGGGACTGTGCCACAGCCTGAACCGAACAGAAAAGACACGTCTCAATTCGAGTCTACTCGCCCAAGTCGCTAGATATCGCCCATTAGTAGATGCAGCCAACCAAGAAGAACAGCTAGCAAATCAGGCAACTACTAAATATGCTGCGGCATTCGAGCAATTCCGGAACGCACCCAATCGCGATCGAGCATTTAAACTTACCAACGTTCTCATCCAAACATCTGGGCAAGCAGCCGTTCATCTTCAGCGAAATAGTGAGTTGGGATTACAAAGCTTGCCTTACTATGCTGGCGATCCAGCATCAGCCCAAACCACATTAGACACCACATACCGAATCAGGGGGGAACTAGCTCAGGTTTATCGGGGCTACAATCAACTTTCCAAGCAGACTCGGAGTGCCATCCAAGCTCGTGACGACGCTAAATTAAATGTATTGTTGACTAAATTTACCATGCTCAACGAAAAGGGCGCACAGTTGGTTGAAATGAGCAATCAAGTTGTTCAAGCTTACCAAAATCGTAGCAGTGCGGTAGGCGCTCAAGCGATCGGCAATTTGAATAACCAAATGAGAAATGGTCTTAATCAAAGAGGTCAATCAACAAAATGTATGGTGTCCAATTTACCCTATGGTTCACCATCTCAAGTCGCTGGTAATGCTAGTGCCTATTGTAATTCACCTTAGCTCGTTCGCTCGAACAAACTCAAGCATCTCTAGATGTAAGTATCGCTAGTTTACAAGATATTCAACGTAACTGGAATTAGTCATGAATAAAGAGTTTAAAATGCCCGATCCGGAAACTAGAGCCAGAGATATTGCTAATTTGAGAGCAGCTTGTCGGATGCTAGATATCACCAATTTAATGCTAGATGAAGCGTTGGCGTAGCCTACCGGAGGTAATCTCAATGGCTGATGCTCACCTACTCGCACAACGCCGGACGAGATTATCCTCCAAGTCTAATTATATTCCCACCGATCGGGTCGAGAGCTGACGATCGAATTTGTGCGAATAATTTATCGGGGAAGACGTCAAGACAGCGAACAATTGTGTTAAAACATAAGTTTGCTCTATCGTGAATTCCCCGCTCGATCCCTATGGCTTCAACCGACCGAGACACCATTCGCATCCGTGGTGCAAAACAGCATAATCTCAAGAATATTAGTTTAGAGCTACCGCGCGATCGATTGATAGTATTCACAGGGGTGTCTGGCTCGGGCAAATCCTCCCTCGCCTTCGATACGATTTTTGCTGAGGGTCAGCGGCGGTATGTGGAGTCCCTGAGTGCCTACGCGCGGCAATTTCTGGGACAATTGGATAAGCCAGATGTGGATGCGATCGAAGGTTTGAGTCCAGCCATCTCGATCGATCAAAAGTCTACTTCTAATAATCCCCGATCGACCGTTGGGACGGTAACGGAGATTTATGATTATTTTCGGTTATTATACGGTCGCGCGGGTACGCCCCACTGTCCCCAGTGCGATCGATCGATCGCGCCCCAAACAATCGATGAAATGAGCGACAGAATTCGCGCTCTCCCCGAACGGACTAAGTTTCAGATCCTAGCTCCCATTGTGCGTGGTAAGAAAGGGACGCATCAAAAGGTGTTATCTAGTCTCGCATCTGAAGGCTTCGTAAGAGTGCGGATAAATGGTGAAATTCGCGAATTAGCCGATCGGATTGTCTTAGATAAAAATCAACATCATACGGTCGAAATTGTGGTCGATCGGTTGGTTAATAAAGAAGGGATCGAATCGCGCTTATCCGACTCTTTGACCACCTGTTTACGATATGGAGAAGGTATAGCCACCATTTCCATTATAGCGGATGAATCTGAGGAAAACAAGGAAAACTTACCACAAGAACTAGTCTTTTCAGAGAAATTTGCCTGTCCCGAACATGGCGCAGTAATGGAAGAATTATCGCCGCGATTGTTCTCTTTTAATTCACCTTACGGTGCTTGTCCAGCTTGTCACGGTATCGGTAGCTCCCGCACATTCGACCCCGAATTAATTATTCCCGATCCATCTGCGGCTGTCTACCACGCGATCGCACCGTGGTCGGATAAAGATAATTCCTATTATTTATCCCTATTATATAGCCTGGGTCAAGCCGCCGGATTTGCCCTCGATACCCCGTGGAATAAACTCACTCCCGAACAGAAAAACCTGGTTTTGGAAGGACGCACCGAGCCGATTTGGATGGAAGATATCGACGAACATCGTCGCTTTAAAGGTGTACTTAAAATTCTCGATCGTCAATACAATGATGCCTCAGAATTGCAAAAGCAAAAGCTCGAACAATACCTTACCAATCGCCCTTGTGAAGCCTGCGGTGGCAATCGTTTAAAAGCCGAAGCCCAATCGGTAAAATTGGGGCAGTATGGCATTCTGGATTTTACCAGTGCATCGATCGATGAATGCTTGGA
>NZ_JANLWO010000276.1:0-20447 GCF_031364565.1 Chamaesiphon sp. OTE_20_metabat_361 | reverse complement strand
GATGGGCTTGCCATTGATGCTGGCGATCGCCGAATATATTCAAGTAGCTAATCCGCGTGTAAAATTTGCCATTCCAGTCGCGCCGACGATCGATCTTACTACGCTAGCTAGCTATGCCGATCCTACCAAAAATCCGGTCATTGCCCTCGTCAATGGAGCCACTGCGACTTTAGAACAGGATGGCAACCAGCCATATCTCAAAACCAGTCAAGGATTGAGAGTTGCACTCCATACCGAATTTCCCGCCCACGATTTGCTCTCCCAGTGTACGCTGTGTCTGACGACGATCGGGGCAAATACGGCTGAATTAGGCGCGTTAGGGGTGCCGATGATAGTTTTGATTGCGACGCAACAAATAGATGCCATGCGTGCCTGGGATGGGGCGTTAGGGATCTTAGTTAATTTACCTGTAGTCGGTACGCCGATCGCCAAAATTATCAATTCAATTCTGTACTATAAGTTTCGCGATCGCAAGTTATCATGGCCGAATATTTGGGCGCAGCAGCGCGAGATCGTCCCGGAATTATTGGGTCGTCTGGATGCGAAAACGGTGGCTGATTTTACGGTCGATTATTTGGAACATCCTGAGAAGTTAGCTGCGATGAAGGTGGAGTTGCGCCGGGTGCGTGGGGAGGCGGGTGCTGCTGATAAGTTAGCTGCGATCGTTGCTGGTTTGGTAGATTGAGTTCGGGATTGCGATCGACAGATATTGTATCGACTTGGTACTGTCTGGAATTGATGATTACGAAATATTAGTATTTTACCTAATTTAGCGATTTTACTATTTCAATTAGCAGGTAGAACTCTTTATAATAATCTTTCTCGTTTGTTTTGACGTAATTCTGAATCAATTTGAGAAATTGCATCATCCAAGAACAGATTATATAGTTCTAGCTGACGGTTACTTTCCCGCAATCTGTCGAGACATCCCAGTAGGGTGGGCAGTGCCCACCAACTAGGTTTCAGGCATAATCTATTTTGCAAATAATTGTGCCTACCTGTTTAGAAGTTACCAATCTAAATAACAGGTAGGGGTAATTCATAAATTACCCCTACCTGATGCTTGAATCGATCGTATCTTAAATTTAGATACTCAAACGTTGATAGATCTCGTCTAAATGCTTGAGATGTTGAGTAGGATCGAAACAATGGTCGATCTCGGCTGGCGTTAGATGTGTGGTGACACGGGGGTCACTGGCGGTTAGTTTGCGGAAATCTCCGCCTGTGGTATTCCAGACAGCCATTGCATTAGATTGAACGATCGAGTATGCTTCTTCTCGATTCAAACCTTTGCCTACGAGCGCGAGGAGGACACTCTGACTAAAGACTACGCCACCATAGCAGTTGAGGTTCCGCGCCATGTTTTCGGGATAGATCAGCAGGTTCTTAATTAGGTTGGTGGTTTCGACCAACATGAAGTGCGTGATGATGCAGGAATCGGGCATACACACGCGTTCGACCGAACTATGGGAGATATCGCGTTCGTGCCATAAAGCGACGTTTTCTAGAGCTGCGATCGCATTTCCACGCAAGATCCGCGCCATCCCTGTCAACCGTTCGGAACGAATCGGGTTCCGCTAGTGGGGCATCGCGGAGGAGCCTTTTTGACCCTTAGAAAAGAATTCTTCCACTTCTAAGACATCAGTCCGTTGGAGATTGCGGATTTCAACGGCAAACCGCTCCATACTCGCGCCAATCAGGGCTAAAACTTGAGCGAATTCGGCGTGAATATCGCGAGAGATAACTTGAGTAGAAGCTGTATCTGGAGTCAATCCTAGCTTCTGACACGCGATCGCTTCCGCACGCGGTTCGATATTGGCATAGGTACCCACAGCACCCGAGATCTTCCCGACAGCAATAGTCTGACGGACTCGCACCAATCGATCGCGATTGCGGAGCATTTCCGCCAACCAACCAGCTAATTTAAAGCCAAAAGTAATCGGCTCGGCGTGAATCCCGTGAGAACGCCCGATCATCACGGTAGTGCGATGTTTTTGCGCCTGATACCGAATTGCCTGAATCGTCTCTTCTAATCGAGTGAGTAAAATATCGGTACTCGCGACCATTTGCAGAGCCAGAGCGGTATCGAGGACATCCGAGCTAGTCATCCCCAGATGGATATATCGCCCCGCCGCACCGACATATTCATTAACATTAGTCAAAAATGCAATCACATCGTGACGGACTTCTGCTTCAATTTCCAAGATGCGATCGACATCAAACTTCGCTTTAGCCTTGATTTCATCGACAGCATCCTGCGGAATGTGTCCCAATTCGGCTTGAGCTTCACAGACAGCTATTTCTACTTGCAGCCAAGTTTGAAATTTATAAGCATCTGTCCAAATTTCACCCATTTCGGGCAGAGTATAGCGTTCGATCACTTGTCCGTCACTTGAATTCAACTAACTCAGTATAGCGTTCGATGTCTGGTGTGCGATCGCAATTTCTAATTGTAGCCAAGTTAGAAATTTATCAGCATCTGCCCAAATTTCACCCATACCGATCGAATCGATGTCTTATTTGACTAACAATCTTCTTTTGATGCTTGAACCGTCAGCCACAGTAACAACACCAAGATCGCCAAGATAAACACAGGCAAATTATCTAACCACAGCAAGCGATCGAACACGACCGCTCACCAGCCTGGTTAGACTTTTTGATATGCTGGAATCCAGACTTCAGAGATCGTATGGATAATTAACACGATCGCTAACAACAAAATTGAGATATCAACAGTCAATTGCTGAGTATTAAGCATTTGCACTCATTGCTCACAAGTCTTCATGGCATGGTTCCAACGTCCTCCTGAGTCCAAGCACGAATCAATCGCCAGAAAATCCGGATTGAAATCATGCGCGACGAATAGAGTGCCAAGATAAAGCAAAGAAATCAGCAACAAGACAGCTCCGAAAATCGTCAACTTTTTGCCAGAGGCTTTCATACGCCTAACTATTTATAAGACCGCCTGGATTCCGGATAACATCGCAAACTGGGTGAATAGTCCGATAATTGTCCGCATATTCCTTCACGGTAACAAACTAATCTGGATTTTAACCTAATACTTCTTTACCAACAGCTTGATATTTAGACCAACCAAATTGGGCGCGAGGGTCGGCACAATCGCGGATAATGATGCCGCGACTAGACGATCGCTCGAAGGCAACTAACAGCGGAATTTCAGTTTTAAATAGCGGTACTTTCGCCTCTTCCAACAAGATTTTAGCTTCTCGTCCAGTTTTGGTGCGTGAGTCTACTTGGGTGAGCAATACTTTGTACTTTGCGCCCCAGGTTTCTAATAATTCGGTCGTTTTAATGGTGGTATCGATATCGAGATGATTGGGTGTTGTCGGGACGATCAGTAGATCGCTACTGGCGACCAAATCTTTGAGTTCGTCTTGCTCGGGGCGGGCTTGGGTGTCGGTGATGATGTGCGTATACTTGCTGATAATGGCGGTCGCCCCAGCTTGGGATGCTACAATAAATGGTAATTTATCTTCGCGCGACCAGACTAGTGCCGAACGGTTGCGATCGGCATCAATGAGTAACGTGGGAGCGGTTTCCTGCAAGTAGGCGGCAAGATGAATCGATGTGGTTGTCTTGCCGACACCACCTTTGAGCGCAGTAATAGTAATAATCATCGGCGAGCTGAGGAGAGCGTATAATTTCTAGCACTACTGTAAGGTGTCACGCGCAGACTCGATCGACCCCTTAACATAAATTAGAGGTCGATCTGCTACCGTCGCAGCAATTTTAATAAAAAGTGAGTCGTTAACTACGGAGAGGAGAGGATTCGAACCTCCGTTAGGTGTAACCCTAAAACTGATTTCGAGTCAGCCACCATCAACCACTCGGACACCTCTCCAGGTAAATCCATAAATATCATACACTATTAGCGTGCCAACTAGCTACACTCCTTGGCAGAACCTCTCCCCTAGAGAATCGAGTGGGCGATTTCCCTACAGGAACGCTCCGCGAACGAACCCGATCGAACTCGATCGCCTTTGTGATGACCGATTGCTCTATAGTAGTTGAACCATTCTCCGAATCGTCGCAAGTGTGCTCATGGCTGTCAGCAAAATTTCCCTCGGATCTGTCAAACAACTCTTCAACAAACGCCGAGATCTGCTCTCAACAATACTACTGAGATTGGGATTAATTATTACACTGGGGTTTATCGCGATCGCTTTATTTGCCCCGCTGTTACAAGCACTGGGTTTAATCCAAGATTCACAAGACTTACTCGGCGCGGCGATGCCACCTTATAACCCGATCAACCAAGCTCCCTCATGGCAGCATTGGTTTGGGACGAGTCGCGAAGGATATGATGTATTCTCACGGACGCTGTTTGGCACCCAGGCGGCTCTCCAGGTCGTGATTCTGGCAACGTCGATTAGTTTGGTTATCGGTGTGACATTAGGGATGGTCAGCGGCTATCTGGGTGGTAGGCTCGATCGAGTGCTGTTGTTTGTGATGGATACGATATACACGTTACCAGGGCTACTGCTGTCGGTGACTTTGGCGTTTATCGTAGGTAGGGGTGTAGTCAATGCTGCGATCGCATTAAGTATCTCGTATATTCCGCAGTATTTTCGGGTGGTACGCAATCAGACAGCCAGTTTGAAGATGCAAATGTTTGTCGAAGCGGCACAGGCGCTCGGTGCCTCTACCCGTCACGTTTTAACCAAGTATCTCTTTGCCAATGTAGTGCAGAGTGTCCCCGTGCTATTTACGCTCAATGCTGCCGATGCCATCTTAGTTTTAGGTGGATTGGGTTTTCTCGGTTTGGGTTTACCCGATGAGGTGGCAGAATGGGGGCACGATCTCAAGCAAGCTCTCCCCGCCCTCTCGACGGGGATTTGGTGGACTACTCTCTTTCCAGGTTTAGCGTTGACTTTGATGGTGACGGGTTTATCGCTATTAGGTGAAGGGTTGAGCGAGTTGATTAATCCTCGGGATAGAGAGGGTAGAGGGTAGTTGGGAGATGGGAGATGGGAGAGTATTAAGTGTCCATAATTAACCGCTGACATAAAGGTCTAACTTTACCCGATCTCTGTTTTAATAGATCTGATAAAAGGAAACACTTGTTGTCACTGTGTTCGAGCGGTATGATGCAGAAAATTGCATTTACCATCTGTCTCGCTAGCAAAGCCTCTGCAATCCTTCGGGGAAGACAGTGCTACCCCCTCCCATCTCCTATCTCCCATCTCCCATCTCACATCTCCCCCATGACAGAAGTAATCGGTGTCGATCTAGGTGGTACGGCAATTAAATTAGGGCGATTTACCCAAGAGGGTAAATGTCTTCAGTCATTATCAGTGCCGACACCACAACCAGCCTATCCCGATGCCACGATCGACACGATGGTTTACGCGATCGAGAAATTAGCCCCAGGTATGGTTGATATTAGCGCGATCGGGGTGGGCACGCCAGGGCCAGCAGATGCCGTAGGGCGAGTGGCGAAGATTGCGATCAATCTTGAGGGGTGGATCGATATTCCCGTGGCGACGTTGATTCAGTCGCGTACTGGCATCCCGACGATCGTCGGTAATGATGGTAATTGTGCGGGGCTGGGGGAAAATTGGCTGGGTGCGGGGCGATACTATCGCAATTCAGTCTTACTCACGTTAGGTACTGGTGTCGGTGGCGCGGTGTTTATCAATGGGGCATTGTTTACCGGACATGCGGGGAGTGCTGGGGAACTGGGTTTAATTACGTTCGAGCCGCAGGGGCATCCCTGTAAGAGTGGGAATAATGGCTCGCTAGAGCAATTTTTGTCTGGACAAGCAATTCGCCGCATGACGGGCAAAGAGCCGAAAGAATTGGGCATCATGGCGGCAGCAGGCGATCGAGATGCGTTAGAATTTTGGAATAATTACGGTCGAAATCTAGGAATTGGCTTGACGAGTATTATCTATATGCTCACGCCAGAAGTCGCCATTATTGGCGGTGGAATTAGTGCCAGTGCTAGGTATTTTTTACCCGCAGCCAAACAGGAAATCGATCGCCGCGTAATGGCTGTCTCGCGTCCGGGGTTCCAACTCATCGAGGCAGACCTAGGCAATCAAGCTGGCATCGCCGGGGCAGCTAAATTGGCATGGGAAATGCTAGCACGTCAAGCAGCCAAATCCACAAGCTATTAAATCAATTAATAATTATTAATTATTAATTGGGTTTTTAGGATGGGGATTTAGCTGATGGAACCCTTGCTGATGTTCCCTCGTGAATAGCGTTCCACCAAGCAGCGGATTCAGGTTTTTGCTGGTGTGATAAATATTCGCGCCGACCTCCTTAATTATTAATTATTAATTATCAATTAATTCTCATGTCTTCAGAAGCGCAATTAAACATCTTCGGTCAAATCGAAACTACACCAACAGCATCTTCGTCAGCTCTGAGCTTCGAGCTGATTCCCACCAGTAGTACAATTCCGATTCCAGCAGGCACCTACAGCAACCTCACTCAACTAGCGAGTCATTGTCAGGTTTGTCATCGGTGCGAATTGGGTAACACGCGGATTAATGCAGTTGTCGGTAGGGGTAGCGAAACAGCACCGATCTTGATTGTAGGTGAAGGGCCAGGGCAAAATGAGGACGAACAAGGTTTGCCCTTTGTCGGTCGATCGGGTCAATTACTCGAAAAGATTTTGGCGGCTGTTAAACTATCGATCGAGCGGGATGTGTATATCTGCAATGTCGTCCGCTGTCGTCCGCCCGAAAATCGCGTGCCTACTCCCGCTGAAGTTACGGCTTGTAAGCCTTATTTACTCGAACAAATTCGCTTGGTCGATCCGAAGATTATTTTACTCACAGGTGCCACCGCCGTCCGCGCCATTACTGGCAAAAAAGACGGGATTACCAAAATTCGCGGTACCTGGATTGAATGGGAAGGCAGATGGTGTATGCCAATCTTTCACCCTGCGTATTTGCTCCGCAATCCTGCTCCGGATGTCGGTAAGCCCAAATGGTTAATGTGGCAAGATATCCAAGCAATCCGCGCTAAGTTAGATGAAGTTAGCGCGTAGAAATTTTCACAATATACTCTAGCGGCGTCTGCGGTACAAAGATCTGGCAACGCCAGCAACGGCGATGAGCGATTGCAGTCGATCGAGAGTTAGTAACTGTTGTCGGTAAAGCTGGCGGAGGTATCTAAGTTGAGAGCGACGCTCGGCAATACTAGTAGCTAGCGGTGTCGCTCGATCGACTTCACCATTACACCGATCGAACCAATCTGCCAAAGCACCGATTTGCTTGCGAAACTGCACTGTCCAGAGCGTTGCAATGAAGATAGATAGAGCGATCGTGCAATTGCAGAAAATAACAGTAGTAACTAAATCCATAACTGCGTCAAATTTGTCAGACTTAGCGATTAACCATGCCACGGCGGCGAAGACTGTCGAGATCGCCCCGTCCCAATTTAACGCAAAAAAAGTTTAAACAACTACTTGCCAAGTTTGAAACTATAGTGATAATATAAATAAGATGCAAAAAAGCATAACATAATCCTCGGTAGCTCAGTGGTAGAGCGGTCGACTGTTAATCGACTGGTCGCAAGTTCGAATCTTGCCCGGGGAGTACACCACAAAACAAAATTAATTACTCAATCGAGGCTAAAGTGAATAGTTAGTCTTAATTTTGGGTGTCTAGTAATAGAGTGGAAACAATCAGTTAAGATGAAACCTTTTTCAGAAGCTCATCGTAAAGTAAGCGAGTGACCCGGTAGCCAAGTGTCATCGCACTTCTGACCCCGGCCATGTGGCGGTCTTTATTCGTCCCCTTAGTCTCTTTCCACCGACTTCTCAATTGAGCCACCGTCAGCGCGGGTTTAGGGTTCGATAAAGCCCTGGCGTCGATCTCAGAAACCAACCAACTTTCACCCATCTTCTCTGGTAGTACATTAGTCACGATCCACGAATAGAGCATCTTCCGAGCGAATGAAGAACCCGAATATACCATCGTCGAACTGCTGCCAGACTCGATCAACCGTTTACCCATCCCGAGGGAGATCTGAAATCCTGACAGGGACATATTTTTCTTGTGCTTGCCGCGATCGTCTTCGTAGCGATCGATATGCGGTTGACCCGAATGCAGAAACTTCTCGAACGGGTAGATATTAGTGAGGATGGTTGCTTGCATAATCGACCCAAAACCAAACAGCTCTAAGGTTTCCCGGTAGCGATCGAACTCAGGATCGAGCAGTAAATCAACTAAGTCAGCCTTCAGTCTCACCTCGCGAATCTCGTTCCCGGCAATCGCCGCTGCATGGTCGCGGGTGTACTGGGTGATGTCGATTCCCAGTTCTGTGGCGATCGATTTGGCGCGATCGTTAAGAATCCGCTTGTAGCTGTGAATGCCAGCCAGCCAGCCGATCCAAGCTGTAAACCCATCATTTGTCCGTGCGTTGGTGATCGATCGATCCGCCACTTCGGGGAACTCATATTTCAACCGCTGGCGCAGTTGCTGGGTGAGGATCTTCGTGGTGGCCTCGAGCGATTTAATCTCCAACAGCCTGTCGTTCACTTGGGAGATTACCCCCGTCCGCCAAAACAGCCAGGAGTCGCGAGCGTTGAAGATCGGGTCGAAGTAGGACACTGCCAGACAGAAGGCGTCGGTGCGATCGTCTTTATCCTTAAACCCATATGCACCGCGATTGTGAGCTAGATCGCCGTGGCCGATCCACTTGACCTCAATGCCCAAATGTTCCGCCATACGCGCCCACAGCCGGGAATACCATACCCCGGTGGGTTCCATGACGATCGCCGAAGGTTTCAGTTGGGTGAGTAGCTCGATCGCATCACGGAGATTGACGCTCGATCCCTCCTTGGAGTTATCCATTCTGATTTTAGATATTGAAAATTTAGCGTTACGTTTATAGAAATCTGGGTAGGACATACCTACGGGTAATTCTGATAAAGAAAACGCCACGACAAATTTAGCACCGATGTCGATGCCTAAAACTTTAGTCATTGGTTATTTAGTTGTTTTTGGTTGGAATGAAATTGTAATCGAGCGAGGTTTGGCGATGAATTAATTAGACCCCTGGGGGTCTGAACTCAGTTATTAAAACCTATGGTGCTGTCATACAAGCAAGGATGATAAGGGCTGGCGATTGTTTTTAAGCCAAACGGCTGAAATCTGATAAAAAGCCCCTACCTAACTTGACGGGTAATTACTCCCGCGACCCGCTCATGTGCGGGTTTCGTCGCTCCTACGACTCTTCAGGCGGGTTGATTGTTGGGGGGGTTTCGGTTACAATTAGAGCATCACTTTCGGCAATATCTAATAAAATTGTCTCTAGTATTTCTAGAGCGGTTGAAGTTATGAAATTGCGTTGATTATGGGTGATCTTCGGATTCCAATAGCGATCGCGTAAACTGTTCCCCAACAGCGCGATCGCTATTTGCGTATTAGCTTTGATTGTATTTTTGTTCATTGTGTACCCGTTCGTGTTGACGTTGAATTTGGGCAAGACGCTTGACGGCTAAAATTAATAAATCTTCAGCCGCGTTTCTGAGTTCGATCGATCCCACATGACACTCATCGTGACCTTCATCGATACACAGGCAGCTATCGATAATCCGATCGATCGCATCATGAATTGGATTGTCTGAATAGATTTTGATGTGCTTGGTAACTGCACTCACGGGGTCGGTGTTGGGTATGCTGTAGTCGGATTTAGTCATCAGAAGCTAGCCCCCATGTGTGAGGGTGTGAATGTTACTCATTTTCGGGTTGGCGATCGGGCACGCACTCGGGGCAGCCAAAATCGTCATAGAACCATTGCAGAAGTGCCCCGCATTTGGGACAACACCGATATCTCGGTAGATCGTCTGGATCCAGATTTTCGTCTTCATCCATCAAAAATAGACCCTACTTCATAGGATGAGAAATTATGTAGATCGATCGAATCGAATGGTTCGATCGAACTTGTCGATCGAACATCACCGAATAGATTTGAGATCGACCCCTGGAATTTGGTGCCACCGCCCCCGAAAAAATTATTCTGGGGAGGCTGAATATCCGCCTACAGGTAGTCAGACTAGCAGCGGCTACATCTGGACGTTGTGAGCGGTTTTCATGCCTATTCACCGCAAGTTAGAGGGCACTCTGAAGTTACCCCTACTTGCGGCGATTGCGGCGCGTTGCACGCCTAGCCTGACAATTAGAGGTGTTGAATAACTAATTGAGGCTGGCAATGTCATTACTATAGCATATTGCTGGAAAAAACCAGCATAAAATTGGGAATTTTCCAGCATTGTTGTATGATTGAAGTAGCTAGATAGGCTAATGAGCAATGGAGGTAAGCGATTGAATGAACTAATTAGAAAACGTGGGTTTAGGTTGGGTGCAGTCGCAGAGGCGATCGGCGTTCACAGGGATACCATCGGAGCATGGACGGACAATGCTCCGATCGGCAAACTATTTAGAATCTCAAAGTTTACTGGGATTCCTTTCGACGAAATAGCGGATTGCTTCAATCCCGATCGATCCGACCCGGCCCTCGAGACGATCGACAATAACTAGCATCAAAAACCCCAGCCGATCGAGCTGGGGTTGTTCTTTAAAATTAACTACTTCCATCATGGCAAAACTAATCGGATCGCAACTCAGCTTGATTGCTGAGTCAGATTTTGAATATCGCTCGATCGGGGACTGGGATTATGACGAGTTAGGTACTGAGATATTCTTAGTACCTAACTCGCGATTATCAGAGTTAGGTACTAAGAAATTAGATGACGCCGATACCCGTTACACCGAGTTAGGTACTGAGATATTCCTAGTACCTAACTCGGATAATTGGAAGCCACCCGTAGGATGTCTCCAACAAAAATGGGTCAAAGACCATCAGTATTGGTACTGGCGTTACTACAAACTTAACGGCAAAAAAGCATCGAAGTATCTGCACAAAGATTACAATAAAGCGGTACGCAAAGCGATGAAAATCGGCATTCCAATCGATGCGAAATTACCAAAGTCCATCACCGCCCAAACCGATCCTCAAATCTGCCGATCGACAACCGAAAATATTGTCGATATCGCCCAAACCGCCCGTACAGCATCGCGAGCCGCCTGATCTTGGTAGGGACAAAATGTCCCTACGAGAATCCGCCCGTAGGGGCAAAACGTCCCTACGACAAGCGATCGATTATGACAAGCTCACCCCCACTAATCAAGCTAAATGGGATTTAGGAATGTTTGGATGTATCGAACTCAAAAAAATTCATGGATTCGATTATTACTACTTGCGTTGGATCGATCCCAAAACTAAAAAGCGCCGCTCGACCTATCTGGCTAAAGACTGGGATGTGGCGATCGCCAAACTAAAGAAGCTCACCGCACGCGGGTAGATATAATTGCTCTAATTACTAGGGCAATTTTTTATGGTGGATAAATATCGCTATCGCTTCCCGATCGCCATTGCTTTATTTAGATGGGGATTCTCGATCGCGTGGCAAGCGCCGATCGTCAAAATTTACCAGCGGCCGAATTTGGACGCAGAGGATTCGATGCTGATTTTTATGTCGATGCTCGATGAAGATCCCTAATCCCCAATACCCAGAACCTAGAAATCCAACCCCTCGGGTAACTCCTGGCAGCGGGGACATAAGGATATCGCCGATTTGGATAATCCCACCGTCGCGGCGATGTTTCTAACCGACATCTTTTGGGCGCGCAGCTCGTTGATGCGATCGCACGAATCCTGAATTTTCCCCCCGCGCCGTCGCCCAAATTTTTTACCCTTAGCCCTGGCGTTAGCTAGTCCAGATCGCACCCGTTCGCAAATGAGATCGCGCTCGAATTCTGCCATCGACGAGAGAATTTGGGCGATCAGCTTGCCGTGTGGTGTAGATAGATCGAACGTCATTCCCGTTTGAGCGATCAGGCTGACATTGTAAGTCCCTAACTCGTTGAGCGTGTGCATCAAATCGATCGTACTCCGGCCCCAGCGCGATAACTCCGTTACTAGTACCGCGTCGATTCTCCGAGCACGCGCAAGATGAATGACCTTCTTACGATCGAATCGATCGTTCTTGGTGCCGCTGGCTTTCTCCGTGTGCGTGGCGACCACTTCATAATTTGCGAGTTGGGCATAATTTTGTAAATCTGCAATTTGACGATCGCAATTTTGATCCTTAGTCGATACTCGCGCATAAATCGCAACTCTAATCTGTCCACTTTTACCCTCTAAATTTACCACCCTGAAAGTCGCTCCCCCGCGTCCGATTTTTAGCGTCCACAAAACCTAATGATTAAGTGGACATATTGCTATGATGCCCATCCAATCGGCACGGGGCACCATAGACAGGTATCTAACGCCAGACGATCGTGCCTAAACCTACCCTAATTCAAGTATTCGGTGCCAATGCCACCCAAACGGCGACCGACATCGTTATTAAAAAAGCCGATCTAGTGGCTGTGGGCCTGACTGCTAGCGCGAACAATACCGCCGAATCCTTGCTGATGGCGATCGCTCTCAAAGCTCAAGTTACTCTCTCGGAAACCAACCGCAATACCAACCCCGATCAGTCGGTGGCGATCGAAGATAGCTTCGCTCAAATTGCCAACCGGGGCACGAGCCAATATTATCAGTCGAGCTTCAATCTCACCGCTCAAAAGCTCAACACCACCGCCGCGATCGACCCGGATGACTACTAATGGCGAAGAAGTGCTACAAAATCAATACAGTTGGCTGCGATAACAACAACTACGAGTTTTTTCGGTGTAGTGAAGGGGTTACTACTGGCCCCACAACGTTTTGTGGCAATCTCCGCTTGATAGATGTCGAGGGGACTTTCACCCCATCGAACGGTTCGTGTAAGAGTGCCACGATTGTCATCGTTAGCTGTAGTTTTTGCCCAAACTGCTGCACGAACCCGCTCGATCCCGCGCAGCCGTATGACTGTATTAACGGTAATTGCCTACCTAAAACCACTTACAGCACACCGGGTAAATATGCCTCTCTAACCGCCTGTCAGTCTGGTTGTGCTAAAGATTCTAATTGCAGCGGCGAATGTGTCTCAGCCGCCGAAATAGCCGCCCTACAGCAAGCAGCAAGTCTAGTCAGGAATAAACTTTGCGGATAGATCGATGAGCAGCGTTTCAGGAGTTACCAGTCAACTAAACGGTTTAGCCCCTTGCACCAGTAATAACTGCTGCGACCAAATTGAGGCGCTCAAGCGAGAGATCGCTGATGTAAAAGCGTTTGGAATTCAGGCGTATCGGGATTTAGCTCGGCTCGAATACCAAATAATCGGATTTGAAGGCGAACTAGCTCGACTCAAAGCGGATCTAATTGCCTACGGATCGGGCTTAGCGGCAATAGTTGCAGTCTTGGCAGCTCCTCTAATTGCTGCTGCGATCGCCCCAATACTTTCGGCAATTGCTGCGGTCGGGGCAAAAGCCGCCGCCGCGATTGCGGGGCTTGGCGTCATTCAAGGTGAAATAGTATTTGTCGGCGGTCAAGCTGCTGGAGCATTAGTATTAGCGGGCACAGCTCAAGGTACGGCGGGCAGCGCCCTCGCGCTAGCAGGCACCGCTCAAGCCACTGCCGGAAGTGCGCTCGCGCTAGCGGGTACCGCTCAAGCGACGGCAATTGCTGGGTTAGCCGCTTCGGGTACCGCTCAAACCACAGCCGGAAGTGCGATTGGTTTAGCAACCACCGCCCAAGGTACGGCCAATACAGCACTGGGTATGGCCCAAGCAGCAAGCGCCAAAGCAGATAGCGCGATTGCTCAAGCTCAATCGGCAAAAGCTACCGCAGACACCGCATTACAAAAAGCAGAGTTAGCCTATGCAGTCGCTGAAGGCGTCGGACGAAAGCTCGAATACACGATCGCCCAAACTACGGGCGAGATCGTGCTGGTAAAAGCCAATGCCAGCGCCTTGACAGTGCGAGTAAATACTCTAGGCTCCACACTCGCACCGATTCCGTCCCAAATATCTCAAATTCAGAGCGAGATAATTGCCCTGAAATTTAAGACACCAACCCAAGGACTTCCAGGCGCACCGGGACTAAACGGCCAACCGGGAGCACCGGGCCAAAATGGCGCACCGGGACAACCGGGACAACCGGGACAACCGGGTAAGGATGGCGCACCGGGCCGAGATGGTCGAAATGGCCGAGATGGCCGAAATGGCGCGACTGGTAGAACTGGATATCCAGGGCAACCCGGAACTAATGGAACTAATGGAGCGCCCGGAGCCAATGGACAACCCGGAACTAATGGAGCGCCCGGAGCCAATGGGGCACCCGGAACTAATGGAGCGCCCGGAGCCAATGGGGCACCCGGAACCAACGGACAACCAGGAACCGAGGGAAAACCCGGTAAAGATGCAGAAGTGAAATTCTCAACTATCTCAATCCAGAAATTCTCAAATTGCGATGCTGATGGTAATCCTGTTTACACGAATCAAACAATTAGTGTAATTCAAGGTACCGAACAACAAGAAATTAATAAATTTGCCGAACTGGCAAAAATTGCGGCGCAAGAATGCAAGGACTGTGAGTGTATTGCTACGGTACCGGAATGGTGGCAGTTGCGACCCGAAGCACAGCGGCCACAAGGAATACTGCTATTTAGGGAGCTTAAGGATGATGGGACGATCGGCAACGATCGCTATTCGATTACCATTCCCCACTGTACCCTGACAACCGCCCCCCCTAGTCCACCGTTACCTGAATATAAAAAGGGCGATTTTGAGGGGATTTTAACCCTTAAAGACAATAGTAAATTGATTGTAAATTGTCAAACTGCGATCGAATGCGATCGGGTGATCGATAAACTATCACAAGTAATCGACAACAATTACTTAGAAGGAGCGAGCCGGAAAATCGGCAAGCGATCGGGCTTGCCCTTCAAGCAAATTAAGGTTGTCGCCAGCGGCGCTCACTACTACCCCAACGGCGTCAAATCGATGAAGCCCATCTATATTAAATCGTTTAGATAACGAGGCGGTGAGCCACCTGTAGCGCACGCGTGCAAAAGGTGCCTTAACTCCCCGCGTTATCTGACTCGTGTTGAGGGCTAGTTAATGCTGGGTGGGCATCATAGGAGAGTCCAACACTCTGTCGATTATTTATGGCTGCTTTGCCAAAAGTTAAACACGTTCTCACCATCGGATCTGAGAAATATGCACTGCGCGCTGCTGATATTTACGGCGACTTTGGTGGGTCTACTGGCGTCACGAAAGTCTCCGACCCCGATACTACTAACTACACCGCCAAACTAACCAGCGCCGACTTTGCCAACGGGAAAGCGATTCGGATTAAATGTACGGCAACTAATGGTACTGGTGCTGCCAAAATCTCGAAAAGCTTTACGGTAATTTGTGCTTTTGAAAAAGCTAAAACAGCACTAGCTAATCTAGATGCTAAAAAAATTACTGTTGATGGTAAAACCTGGGATATTACCGCTACCCGCATCCCTCAACGTCGTCGATTCGGCTAGATTTAGCAATTGATTAAGCTCTAATTTTCACAAATTGACTTAACTAATTATTCATCTTTACAAAGACAGTAAAAACAACTAACAATATCTAAAAAACATGGCAGATTTATTACCAGTTCACGGACTGCTTGATGGCGGTACGGTCAAGCATTATTTTCGCAGCAGCGATGTCTATGGCGAAACTGGGGGAGTTGGCGCAAAAGTTGGTATCCGCAAAATCAAAGAAGCCGATTTAACGGGATCTGAAGAAATTATCCCAGTCAAAGAATTGCTCCGAACTGGCGCGATGCTGCGGATCGGCATCCGCTACAAAAACTCAGCCAACAAGCGCAAATCGGCAAAGTTACTGATCTCGAACGGCTCGGTTGCTAAATTATTTGGAACGGTACCCGCCGATAAGCTCGAAGGAACTCCCTACAAAATTGGTACGGCGACGGCTAAGGGAAATATTGTCAATATCGGCATGATCCGTCGCGCGTTTACTTACTAGTTTATGTTGCTGCAAACACTCGGTGCTAACGCTGAATTTGTAAGGCGAATCGGTGTTAGTCGCAACATCAAACGGATCGCACTGCCAAATCTCAAGCGGCAATCGGGATTGATTGTCAATCACTCTAATGCTGATTGCTACATTGATTTTGCTATCTATCCACATAAGTTAATTTCGTATCCGACATTTTGCCTGCTGCTACCAAAATCGGGCGGAAATATCGATATTCCCGCTCTATATACCGGAGCGATTTGGGCAAAATGGGTAATCCCTACCGCCCTCGGTTCGATTAAAGTCCATCACTATTACTACCGTAAATAATGTCAAATATTACACCAGAAACCCTCGATAAGATCGACAGGTTTCGCTCTCAGTCGATCATCAATATCAAGGCGCTAGATTTGCCTGACGAATTGGTACTAGCCATGCGAAAAGGGCTAAACGTGTTCATCGATAAAATCACCTCGGAATGCGACGCTACTCCCGTAGTCGCGCCAGTTGTTCCCCCTGTAAATGTAGGAGTTGAATTTTAGAAAATGGGTATTCAATTTCCACCGTCTACGCCTACTTCTGGCCCGGTTGTCACTACTACAGTACCAGTCGCAACAGTATCTACCCCAGCATTACCCGCCGATCTCAATCGGATCTCTGGCACGATTTTTAATAATACCAATCGGCCGATCGGCATTGCCTTTAACGCGACCGCTGCTACTTTGTCTTCACCATCAAAAGTGATTCCGGCAAATGGCAACATGGATTTATACGAATTTTATACCGGAGCAATCCAATATATTTGTACCGCTGGCGCGGCGGGCACCGTTGTCATCGATACGGTGAGCAATCTCTAGGAGCTAAGTGGAGCGAAAAAAATGTATACAATTTGCTATCTCTGTACTCTCCTTGGCTGTCTCATTGGGACTAGATTTGGTTGCCCCCGATGTGAAATCCCTGCTGTGCGTCCCCCTACCGACCACCAGGGGGAATGATGAGCTTCCTAATCGCGGGAATTTCCCAGCCCCGACAATCGAGCGACCCTATCTATAGCGGCTCGCATTTTACCTGGGGGGAGGCGACGGCTAATGGCGCGAGACTGCCCGAGGATACCAAATTTGAGGGGATAATCATCCCGGCAGCCCAAATTACTAGCAACATCATTAAGCTGGCCTACAAGCTTGATGAGGTGCGAGTGCTGTTTGGCAATCGCCCGATAATTATTACCAGTTGGCTGCGTCCATCTCGGACTAATCGGGCCGTCGGTGGCGCGCGCAATTCTCAGCATTTACTCGGTTGGGCGGCGGATTTTATCGTTCGCGGCGTCGAACCGCGCGAGGTGGCGGCTAGATTACAGTCCACCTGGCCGGGTGGCCTGGGTGACAGTAGCGCGTTTACTCACGCCGATCTGCGGCACTTAATGGGGTGGAGTAGCGCTCGTTGGAATTACGGGTTCGCATGACGATCGATCTGACTAATCCGTCGGAGTGGAATTTAGTATTCCGTCGCGACTTAGTAGCTGAAACAAATGGCTATATTCCAAAGCAGTCATTTGTCACGTCGGCTGCGTCGGTATTTGTGGGCATCTATGTCCCAGACGAACCGACTTGGTATCGCGGTGGGTTTTTGACTCAATACATTGCCGCTT
Source organism: Chamaesiphon sp. OTE_20_metabat_361 (assembly GCF_031364565.1). NCBI lineage: Bacteria > Bacillati > Cyanobacteriota > Cyanophyceae > Gomontiellales > Chamaesiphonaceae > Chamaesiphon > Chamaesiphon sp. OTE_20_metabat_361. The sequence continues at coordinate 2,873 of NZ_JANLWO010000276.1, read as the reverse complement.
TACCGAGTTCTCAGTCCGATTTATTTACCGCGCTGACTCAGGTTGCGAATTTTCGGCTGACTTGTCGCAACTATCAGATCGTGGAGTTACTGGCCGTCGCGCCGCTGCCGTCTGTTTGTACTATCGATTTCCCCTACTACTTTAATCAGTGCCGGGTGGAGGTATTCGCCCGCGACGATATCTAAGTTACATCGGGTAATCGGGCGAGCGCGTCGTGCTAAAATGATGAGAGTTAGCCTGAACGCCTCTGGCGAGGCTCGCTCGATTCAAGGAATCGAATCAGATTTTGTCTGACAAGTCCGGCTTCAGCCTTACGGCTTTTACCTACCGGATTCAACTTCAAAGCCCACCACTACCGCAAGTAGGGTGGGCTTTGAACTAGACCGAGATGTTTATCATCTGCTAACATAACAGTCCATAGGTATTGTCGGCACTCGATTTGAAATCACCACGATCGAGCGAATCGATATTTCAGTCCGATCGAACAGACCCAGAGGATTGCCAATACTAGTACTTGTCTGAGATTACCCAATGTTAAAATCTTTAATTCTCCCGATCGCGCTGTTGAGCATGAGCTTACCGATGGTAGCGCTGCCACCTTTACCAGCGCAAGCTTTACCCGAAGCGAAAATTGTTGAAAAGCTGCAAAAAGTACCTGTATTTACGATCACCAATGGGACGGGAAATTTCCTTCAGCAAAATGTGACAGCGGCTGGCAAAACGCGGACGATTACGCCAGTATTTATGGAGTTAAAAGATGCCGTAGTTTTTTTAAACAAGCTGAAAAAAGACCAACCCAAGCAGAGTAAAGTCGCCCAAGTCACTGTCGTCCCACTGAGTGAGATCTACAAATTACAAATCGACGCTCAGAAAAAATCTCAGAATATTAGTTTTGTGTTTTTCCCAACCGAGCAGCAACTCAAAAATGCTCAACTACTCAAGAAGCCTTATCAACCTAACGCTTTCTATCCAGTACCGCTGTTTATGATTGCCATCAAACAGCAGGATAAATATGTGACGGTTCAGGAAAATAATCTCACGCCATTATTTTTGAGCAAGCAACAAGCTCAGCAATGGTTGGATCGCGTGAAAAAGAAAGACCCTAAACTAGTTGCTAAAGCGGAGATCAAAGTTAACTATTTACATGTCGTTTTATCTGACTTTCAGAATCAAAACTATGCTGGACAAGAGCAATTAGTAATCGTACCTTCAGCCGAGAGTGTTGCTAGTATTCGCAAGCTTCAAGCAGCTCAGCCTAAACCCAATGCCCCAAAGACAACTACACCTAAAAAATAGGTACACTCATTGCTAGTTAACGGACGCGAACTATGGGCGTGGCGTAGATGGGCGATAAGCCTTGCCAAACTTCACCAGATTGAAGTGCGAGAAATTGATTGGCTGTTACAATCGATCTCCGATCTCGATCGACTCACCTTGCGACTAGAATCGATCGGGAATGAAGAATCGATCGAGCTAGAAATGTCACTCGATCGATTGTCAATATTATGGCTCGATCGAGTTGAGCATAACCGTCCAGTTCAGTATTTAGTTGGCAAAACGTTCTGGCGGGAGTTTGAGCTAATAGTTTCGCCAGCGGTATTAATTCCGCGTCCCGAAACCGAAATGACGATCGATATCGCCCTTACCAAGAGTAATCACACCCAACAGCAAGGGATCTGGGTAGACTTGGGCACGGGTAGCGGCGCAATCGCGATCGGACTGGCAGCAACGATGCCGACAGCGACAATTTATGCTGTAGACTGTAGTGCCGCCGCACTGGAAATTGCCCAGATTAATGCGACACGACTAGCAGTAAGCGATCGAATCCAGTTTCACCACGGCAGTTGGTGGTCGCCATTACCACAGATCCAGGGCAAGGTCGCGGGAATGCTCTCCAATCCGCCCTATATTCCCTCTGAGGAGGTATTGCGGCTGCACCCGGAAGTTTGTCAGCACGAGCCACATCTGGCTCTAGATGGCGGTAGCGATGGCTTAGCAGCGCTGCGAATTTTGGTCGATACCGCGCCGCATTATCTCCAGGCTGGCGGCATTTGGCTGGTCGAAATGATGGCTGGACAGGGTGCGATCGTGGCTGAATTATTAGCCCAGCAGGGCAGTTATACCGATATTGAAATTATCGACGATCTCGCGGGACTCGATCGGTTTGCTTTTGCCCGGTTGCGGGGATAATTTTAAGAGGATGTCTGAACAGATTTTATGTCTTCGATCGTAGATCTCAATCCCCCTGCTTGTTGCAACGCTCAGCACGAGGGAACCGTCTAACGACACGTCTGTGCCTACGGCAGGCTTGCGCCAACGCCGGAGTGCAAGGGTTCCCTCCAGATTGAGCGCACCAAGCAGGGGGATTTCTAGGGTTTACGCTGAACAAGCTAGACTTTTCAGACATCCTCTCACAATAGTAAAAACACCCACAAGCCGTCGGCTCATGGGTATTTTCAATAACTAAACGTCTAAATTAAACACGACGTAAGTTGAGTAACTCTTTGGGGGAAGCGAGTAAATCGATCGCGACAAAGAAGATTTTACCTTGAGGATCGAGCAAGAACCGCCAAGCGATGTTCATCCCGACGCTGGCACCAAACCACGGAGTTTGGACTTTACCAGTAACTTTAACTTGAGTGTAACCATCGTCGATCGGTTCGACGACACCGCGTTCTGGTAACATTTTTAAGCCCACGCATTCTTCCCGCATGTAAGTAAGAATCGCCGCAGGGCCGACAACGGGAGCTTGGAATGGAGGTTGGAGCGCGCCTTCTTCGACAAATAGACTAGATGCCGCCTGGAAGTCGAAAGCATTCATGTTGTCGATGTAGCTCAATACAGTATAGTTATCTACACCTTCGATCGCGGCG
>NZ_JANLWO010000273.1:0-3791 GCF_031364565.1 Chamaesiphon sp. OTE_20_metabat_361 | reverse complement strand
CGGAGCATAAAGCTCCGCGATTTTTTAGATCTAAAGTGGATTACAAATACGATCGAATCTCGATCGAATAGCTCCAAAACTTACTCATAAGTACTAAAACTATCCACTGTCTTGAAAAGGTGCTCTACTTGCGGCGTTTTTATTCGGGGGGAACCCCGTCTTGGCGTTTTTTATGCGGGGGTTCCCCCCGCATAAAACGCCGCCGAATAAGAAAACGACAAGACAGGGGAAACCCCTGTTCCCGCACTTTTCGCTATTCACTATCCACTAACAGACTAGTAACTTCGTTTTGATGCAAAATATGGGTTAATTTAACTGCCAATATGACTAAAATAGCTATTGTCTAAAATTAAATGACGATGACGATCGAGTGTCATAAAACCTTTAGCTTGAAACTGTGCCATCATCCGACTGACAGTAACCCGAGTCGTCCCGATCGCGCTCGCAAGCTGTTGATGGGTAAACTTATAATTAATTCGGGTTTGGCTATCGGGCAAAGCCTCGCCCAACTCCTCTTTGAGTAAAGATAATAACCCTCTCAACCGTTCGACAGTATGGCGGCGACCGTTGATAATCAGGAGCATTTCTGCTTGCCGCATCCGCTTGGCTAACTGCGGGAGTAGGAGCTGCGACAATCGCATCGAACCTTCAATTTCATCCAATCGCAACCAGCGTAAATAAACAGGTGATAGTGCGATCGCTTGATAGTCAAGAGTTTCCGAGCCTTGAGTGCCAAACCAGGCTCCTGTGGACGCCCAGCCAAATAATACTTGTTCGCCATCTTCGTAGTTCGCGCTTAGTTGCACCAATCCTTGAGTAACTTGCCATACGCCTTCGGGGAACAACGGGATTTCATCACCTTTAGTGTGAAAATATAGCCGCTTACTAAGGACTGAAGGCTGTTGCTGCTGTTGTGGTGAATAATCTAGTTCCGTACTTTGAACGATCGACAGCATAATTTTCGCTCCAAAATCTGAACCTAGATTACTCGGTCAAGGTAAAATTCAGGTAATGGAGAGATTAAGGCTGGTTAGTAATTGATAATTAATAATTGATAATTGATAATGTAAGTAGATGCCCCTCAGCCCTAAGCCGCGATCGTATGCTACTTGCCGATAAACCTACAGAACTTAACTGGAAACCAATTATTGCACAACTTACAGCAGTCGTCGGTATCAAAGGCATCATTCAGCGGCGGGAGGAATTAATTACTTATGAGTGCGATGGTTTGACTAGCTACCGCGAGCGTCCCGCTCTGGTTATTCTGCCCAAAACGACAGCGCAAATAGCAGCCGCAGTCAAAATCTGTGACGAAAATAATGTTGCGTGGATCGCGCGGGGTGCGGGAACGGGTTTATCGGGTGGGGCATTACCCGTCGAAAATTGCGTGTTGATCGTGACGGCATTGATGAATCAGATCCTCAAAACAGATCTCGCAAATCAGCGCGTCGTCGTTCAACCAGGCGTAATTAATAATTGGGTGACGCAAGCAGTCAGTGGCGGCGGCTTTTATTATGCTCCCGATCCTTCCAGTCAGGTGATCTGCTCGATCGGTGGTAACATTGCCGAAAATTCTGGCGGCGTCCACTGTCTCAAGTATGGTGTCACTACCAACCACGTCCTCGGCTTAAAATTAGTCATCCCCAGTGGGGAGATCGTCGATGTCGGTGGGGAAATCGGCGAAATGCCTGGATACGATCTGACTGGCTTATTCGTCGGCTCCGAAGGCACCCTCGGCATTGCCACCGAAATCACCCTCAAAATCCTCAAAACGCCCGAATCCATCTGCGTCCTCCTCGCCGACTTTGCTAGCGTTGAAGCCGCAGGCAGCGCCGTCTCAGGTATCATCAGTGCGGGGATTATCCCGGCTGGCATCGAGATGATGGACAACTTCAGCATCAACGCTGTCGAAGATGTCGTCGCCACCAAATGCTATCCCCGCGATGCCGCTGCCATCCTCCTCGTCGAAATCGATGGCTCGGCAGTAGAAGTAGCCACAAATCAAGCCCGCATTGCCGAAATTTGCCGTGAGAATGGGGCGCGAGACATCACCATTGCCACCGAGCCAGCAGAACGTTTACGGCTGTGGAAGGGGCGTAAAGCCGCCTTTGCAGCGATGGGTAAAATCAGCCCCGATTATTACGTGCAAGATGGTGTCATTCCTCGCACGCAGCTATCCTACGTCCTCCAAGAAATCGAAAAACTCGGTACCAAGTATGGCTATTTTGTCGCCAACGTCTTCCATGCTGGCGATGGTAATTTACACCCATTGATCTTGTATAACAATGCCATCGAGGGTGCATTAGAACAAGTAGAAGCCTTGGGTGGTGAAATTCTCAAGCTCTGTGTCAAAGTCGGCGGGAGTATTTCCGGCGAACACGGTATCGGTGCTGATAAACGCTGTTATATGTCAGAGATGTTCACCGAGACAGATTTAGAGACGATGCAATGGGTACGCACGGTATTTAATCCCAAAGAACTAGCCAATCCTGGTAAAATCATCCCCACTCCCCGCACCTGTGGCGAGTCTGCTAAATCTGGTCAGAAGTTTAGCTCGATCGAGCAATATTAAAATAAATATCTGTAGGTTGGGTTGCGGATGCGCGCTCGTCGGGTCTCCCGACGATTTAGCGACCCAAACACATGCGGAGGTTCCCTCCCGGATTATGCGAGACAAGACAGCGCACCAAGCAGAGGTACGAAACCCAACAATCCCATCAATTAATTGTGTGGATGTTGGGTTTCACATTCGTTCTACCCAACCTACAGATCTAACTTTTAATCTACATTCTTGTTAAGCCATCCCAAGCAGCCAGACACCAACGATCGTCAGACTGACAAATCCCCATTTAAGTGGTAACGTGCGCTTGGCTTCTCGTTGGCGTTGGCGATCGCCTGCCGTTAGGCACAGCCTCTGGGTAGGAGAATCGCTCCGCCGTTGAAAGGTGGCAATTAGTAAAGATATCCCAAAAACGTATGCTGGCGTGGAAGCTTCGATTGCTGATACTACGACTGGAACCCCTAATTTAACAGCAGTTTGTCCGGAGTATAGAGCTGCTAAATTAAGCAATTCGATCGCGACAAATATCGGGAGAGCCTGTTTAATTTTAGGAAAGTCGCGCACCAGAGTCGATCGAACTTGTGGCAGTGTCAAACAAGCCAACCCACTAATAATCATCCCCGCTGTGATACTTAAAAAAGCTCCAAAAAAATCAGTCCGATCGAAGATATATTTCTCGATCGTCATCACAATTGTCAGCAGTCCAGAAGCGATCGACATCAGATAGAGTGTATCCCAGCGATTGCTAAATTTGTCTACCGCACACAAGCCGATCGAGGCAACAATTAGCAAAGCAATCCCGATATAATTACTGCTGGTAATCAAATAGCCAAACAGCCAATAACTAATCAGAATTAGAAAAATTGGCGTCAGGTTCCAGTAAGCAGCAACAGTTCCAGAATCACTACAATCCAGAGCGCGGAAATAAAAAAACTGACTGAGCTGAATAATTGCGCCAGTTACCAAACAGATCGCCAGCAGATCCCAACTTGGAATCACGATCGGGATATTTAAGATCGGTAAAAGTACGAATATCCCAGCGGAAATACCAGAACTGGTGATAACTCCCAACCACGGTTTACTAAAAATATTGTCTACACAATGTTCGTCGAGAACATGGACGATCGCCCATAAGAATGAGCTAAATAAAGCGTATTGAATCCACATGCAAACAGCTCGGACTAAGCAGAAGACATCAAAGATGTGGTGGGTGTCTCACCCTGTCCCCAAT
>NZ_JANLWO010000271.1:0-9805 GCF_031364565.1 Chamaesiphon sp. OTE_20_metabat_361 | reverse complement strand
GGTGAAGGCGATCCGTGGATCGATGCTCGCCAGCGCAATGAGAAGTTTCAGGAATATTATCCCCAGTTACAGACATATTATCTCGATGCTGGACACTGTCCCCACGATGAAATTCCCACTCAAGTAAATGCCTTAATTCATAACTGGGTCAAAGAACACTGTCGCTCGATCGATTAATCTCGGATCTTAAACTAGTTAAAAAATATCATCGATTGCATTATGAGTAGTTCGCAACTTTTGTCACGGATCTCGGTAAATCCTAATATCTGTGTTGGTAAACCCTGTATCAAGGGACATCGAATTGGGGTATCGCTCATCCTCGATTTTTTAGCTAGCGGTGCGACGATAACGGAGATTCTCGAAGACTATCCCCAACTGGAAACGGAAGATATTCTGGCTTGTATTGCTTATTCTGCTCTATGAGCGCGATCGTGCAAATCGAACTAGTTTGTCTGTCACTACGATAAAGTTATCGGATATCTGTTCGGGATATTCTGCTAACAATCTTTGTAAAAGAGCGATTTTGTTAGCAGAGCTTTCATTTTCAAGTCTAAGTAAAATAACGCCTCGATGTTCTCGATGCTCTCGAAAGACTTTATTACCAAAGTCCTTGTCACTGCTAATCAAAATCCAATCTTCATCAAAAGCCTTCTGAATTACCGCATCATCATCAATACCGCGTGCGCTCTCGTAAACTGCAAATACTTCATGCCCTTGACTTCGTAACCAATTTGGCACGACTAAGCCACCATTTTTATCTACTAAAAACCGCACCTAAGCCGTCTCCATCTCTAGCGGCATAAAACTCGCACTCTCAAGAGATCGAGATGCAAATAAGAGACAGGCTTTAATATCAGCTTCTGCCAAGCCTTCATATTCTGCTAGAATCTCTGCCGCTGTTGTATCGTGAGCGAGCAGATTTAAAATATATTCAACAGTCAAGCGCGTTCCTCTGATGACTGGCTTCCCTGTCATGACTTTAGGATTGGTAGTAATTCGATTCAACAGTTCTTGGTCTGCCATTGTTTTTAAGTAATGTGAGTCATAATTATTATTTGGTTCGATTGTAGCGCAGTTAATCGATCGATTCAAAATGCGCCACCGATCCAGAATAAATGGTATCATCGACAAGTTTTGTTTTGTACTCTCAGAAAACCGAATTTGAATACTCATGTAACTTGTTATAGATCCGCTCTACCTTGAGTTCTAATCTCATCAAATAACTGGTGGAGATTATCTAGAGTATATGTTGTAGATTGTCCTCGATCGAGTTCCTGAACACCAGCTCCTAGATCTTGACGCAGTTGTGCTAGTCTAAAAGATTTTAGTTCGGTTTCCATCGCTGCGATGCGATCGACTAGCGACTGAAAAGCACCAGCTTCTTGGACTACTACCGCAGCTTTACCATTAACTGTCAGCACTAATGGTAGCTGTGTCGCCTGGAGTTGCTCGACATAAGCATTGGCATTGCGCTTGAAGTCGGTGAGCGAGTGAATATTGCGAAGATCGATATTCGACATTAAATTAAGCATTGAATTCAACATCTTAATTATACGATCGTCCGTAAGGGTCGCAGACATCGGATAATGGAGGTCGATCGTATATTTAACGCTATTATTTATGACTACTGCTGCTCGCACTCCAGCATTTGCCGAAGGGATTCAGTATTTTGGGGAACAGTTACCAGGCTTCGATACCTATGGTAAGACACCCGCGATCGCATCTGGACAAACTAGCATCACCGATGCCAACGATCCCGCCGCTGCATTTCAAGCATTGCTCTATGCCGACGCACTGCGCTATCTGACGCTGCAAATCTGTGCGAGTAAGGCTTCGGGACATCCGGGCGGATTTGCCAGTCAGGCTGAAGTCTACGCTTCACTGGTGATGCTGGGACATAAGAATATTCTCACGGAAGTCGGACATCACGCACCAGGATTTTATAGTGCGATGTTTCTCGACAAGTCGCTGGAAGCGATGGGCATCAATACGGTTCAACAATTACGCGATAAGTTCCGCGAAAAAGATGGGCTAATCGGGCACTTGTCGGGCTTTATCCCTGGTATTCTCGCTCCAGCAGGGCCACTCGGTCAAGGTCAACATTTCGCGATGTCGGCGGCGAAATTGCACCCAGGTAAATTATTTCCCTTTACCGTCGGCGATGGTGGTTTGGGCGAGCCATATATTATCAGTGCGATGCAGCATTTCCATACCGCGTTCCCGACGGTGACTAATTTCTTACCTGTCTTGGTGTGGAATGGTTACTCGCAGGAGCATCATAGTATGGTGTCTACCAAAACCAACCAGGAGATGCTCGGTTATTGGCAGGGTAATGGTTTCGATGAAGTCATCATGGTAAATGCCAAGGATTTTGACGATACCAATCAGGCTGGTGAATATGTCGATAGTACTTTATTCTCAGCCGAAAAACGGTTAGCTTTTACGCAAGCTATTCTCGCTGGTGTCGATAAAGCAGCTAAATCTGCCCTCGGTGGAAAATTAACCGTCTTCATTATCAAACAACTCAAAGGCGCAGGCGTTCACGCGACGGGTTCAAAATCTCATAACCTTTACGCTCATCACACCCTCGATAATGCTGACATTATTACTGGTTTGAAAAATCGTTCCCTCTCTGTCGAAGCATGGGAATTGGTACGGACTAACTGCGAACGCGCTGGTGGTGGATCTTCATCTACAGTCGCCACTACCGAATCGGTATTTCCAGTCCCTAGTCTCGGAACGCTACCCCTGGAAGAATACGCAGCAGGTGAAGCCAAAGTATCGACTACGGCGATGGGACGATTGGTTGGTTACGTCGGACAACAGGATAAAAACTTCATCGTTAGTAATGCCGATGGGAATGAAGCTTCCGGGATTGCCAATATCAACCAAGCCCTCAAAATCATCCACCCCACCACCGACGACTTATATTTCCAAGCACCCAACGGGCAAGTCTACGAACCCTTGAGTGAAGATGCTTGTGCGGGACTCGCGGCTGGACTTGCCCTCATGGGTGCGCGTACACTCTGGTGTTCCTACGAATCCTTCGCGATCAATGGTTTACCCATCTGGCAAACCGTCACCCAAGCAATGGCAGAACTCCGCCGTCCCACACCTTCGACAATTACCCTCTACACCGCAGGCGCACTCGAACAGGGACGCAACGGCTGGACGCACCAACGCCCTGAAATCGAAGCCTACTTCGCCTCAATGATGCGGAATGGTAACGTCTTCCCCGTCTTCCCCCCCGATGCCAATAGTATCCAAGTCTGTTATGACTGGGCATTAACCACCCAAAATAAAGGCGTAGTAATTACCGCGAGTAAATCACCCTTACCCATCCGCACCACCTTTGCCCAAACTTGTCAAGGCTTAGAAGATGGCGCGGTAGTCTTACAAGACACCGCTGGCGATAAGCAAGTAGTCTTCGCAGTTATCGGCGACATGACGCTAGCACCAGCGTTTGAGGCGGCTGCGTTTTTAAAAACCGAAGGCATCGGTTCAAAAATCGTCTCGATTATCAATCCCCGTCGTCTCTATCGCCCTACCGATGTCGCCTGGGATACCTGTAGCGAACCTGACGGTGGTTTTTTAAGTGATGCTAAGTTTGCCGAAATCTTCGGTGGCAGTGCCTTAATTGGCGTTACAGGTGGCGCTCCGGCAATGTTAGAACCTGTGATGTTGCGATCGAACTCACCTCGCGATACCTTTGCCTGGAAGCGTGGGGAAACTACGGCTACAGCGGGTCAATTGATGGCATTTAACGGCATCACTGCTCAGGCGATTTGTAAGCGGGGATTAGAGTTGGTAGGTTAGGATTCGTTGGCGTAGCCTCTGCGAAGGCAGACGCTATGCGAACAGCTTTGCCGAATCGTCCCTGTCTCCTTTTGGAGATGGGGATTTAGGTAGATTTCAAACATGAAAATAGTTGAGATATCTACATCACAGACATCTTAGAGCAGGTTAGACTAGCAGCAGACAAACGATTATTATTTCTGCCTCATACGATTCGGCAAATGTCTCGCCCAGATCGAATGATTACGACAAAAGATGTTGAAGAGGTCATCATGACAGGTGAGGTGATTGAGGATTATCCTGAAGATACCAGAGGTCACAGTTGTTTAATATTGGGATGTGTCATGAATAGTCGATACATTCATGTTATGTGCGCTCCCAAGGATGAATATTTAGCTATTATCACCACATATCTCCCAAATCTAATTCAGTGGACACCAGATTTTAGAGAGAGGCTTTAAAGATGGAATGCTTATACTGCAAAGCGCAGATGAAGAAAGGAACCGCACCTTTTAGTATTGACAGAAATGGCTATCATATTTCATGGGATGCTATTCCGGCGTGGGTATGTGAGCAATGTGGGGAGTCATTATTAGAAACTCAAGAAGTCGATACTATTCAGGATGCGCTTGCTGTTCTCGATCGCGACACAATTTCGTTAATCGTTCGTAGTTAAATCGATTACGCGTAGAAGGAACTTGGCTATGAATACCAGATTTGGAATCAGCGTAGGATTTAGATAAATATCCTGAATTTAACGATCGACTAAAAGCATCAAATTAAATCATGAAAATATTTACGGCGATTATTGAGCGGGATCCCGATCTGAACCTTTATGTGGGTTATGTACCAGGATTTCCAGGGGCACATTCTCAAGCCGAGACATTAGATGAATTACAAGAGAATCTTCGTGAAGTAATCGAGATGCTCTTAGAAGATGAAAATTTGGTATTCGAGACGGAATTTGTAGGTACACAACAGATTACGGTTGCTTGATTTATGAGTAATATTCCGGTTCTCAAGCCCCAAGAAGTTGTAAGAATTTTAGAAAATCTGGATTTTGTAGAGGTGCGCCAAAGAGGTTTGCATAAACAGTTTAGACACGAAGACGGAAGAGGAACTACAGTTCCATTTCACAAAGGGAGAGATATCTCTCCTCGTTTGCTCAGACAGATTGCAAGTGATATCGGCTTGAGTGTTGAAGAAATGCTGGAGTCAGAGTAAGGGAGAAAAAGCATGAGTCGGATTGTGGTAACGACGATGGGTTCATTGGGAGATTTGCATCCGCAAATCGCGATCGCACTAGAATTACGTCAGCGCGGACACGATATCGTCTTTGTTACCCATCAAACATATCAAGCCAAAATTGCCGCCTTGGGGTTTGAGTTTCATCGGCTGCGTCCCGATCTGCCTAGGACAGATGAGCTGCAAATACTGGCGCAAATGATGGATTTGAAAACGGGTTCGGAATATATCATCCGTAAGTGGGTACTGCCAAATTTACGGGATACTTATGACGATTTGATGGCTAGTGCCAAAGATGCGGACTTTATCGTTAGTGGTGAATTAGTATATGTAGCACCAATGGTTGCCGAAAAATTGGGGATTCGGTGGGCAACATCTACACTTGCGCCTGCTGCTTTTTTCTCTAGTTACGATCCATCAGTGCTACCTTTACTTCCATTTGCAGATCGGTTAACGAAATTGGGGGTTACTTTCAATCGAGCAATTAAACAAATAATAATAGCAGTTACTAAATCTTGGGGAAAACCCATTCATCAACTTAGAAACGAACTCGGATTGCCGCCGATAAATGGCAATGTTCTTGTCGAAAATAGGTGTTCTCCCGATCTGGTGTTGGCACTATTTTCTTCAGTATTAGCACAGCCGCAACCTGATTGGCCGCAAAATACGATCGTGACTGGATTTACATTTTACGATGGCGATCGCGATCGCTATATGGTCGAACTCGCACCAGAACTTCAACGGTTTTTAAAAACTGGCGAGGCTCCAATTGTATTTACGCTAGGTACTGCGGCGGTGAATGTACCTGGTAACTTTTACCCAGAAAGTATTCGCGCCGCCAGAGAGTTAAATCGCCGTGCTGTTTTATTGATTGGGGACAATCCACTTCCAAAAGATCTGACACCAGATATTATTGCAATTGACTATGCGCCCTATTCTCAAATTTTCCCTTATGCCAGCGCAATCGTCCATCAGGGTGGGATCGGGACAACGGCTCAGGCTCTCCGTTCTGGTCGTCCCACAATCGTCACGCCATACGCTAACGACCAACCAGATAACGCGGCACGAATCGAACGGTTGGGAACATCGCGGACAATTGCGCGATCGCAGTATACAGGGGCGCGAGTAGCCAGGGAATTGCGAGCATTATTAGAGAACCCCCAATATGCCACCAGAGCGGCAGCAGTCGGACGGATTCTTCACACCGAAAATGGGGTGAAAACTGCTTGTGATGCCATTATCCAGCGGATAGGCTCCGCCAACGAATAGCGAGGATTGCGATCTTCTGAGTCAGCGTAAGATCTCAGCTACATATCCTGAATTTATCGATCGACCAACCAAGGCAAAACGACTGCCATTGCGGGAACATCGATCGCGAAGACGTCTGGGATCTACTTGACAGATCGACAATACTCTGAAACTAGCTGTCAACTTATCGGCAAGACCGCCAAATTAAAATTAAATTTATGTATCGGCGATGCTAAACCGCTACCGTTCAAACCAGATAATTGTTAAAATTAATGAAGAATTTGCAACATACTGGGAAAACACAGCCGTCATGGGTCGATTAGGGGTTTTACTGCTAAATTTGGGCGGACCGGAGCAATTATCGGATGTGCGTCCGTTCTTGTTTAACCTGTTTTCCGACCCTGAAATTATTCGGATTCCAATTGCAGCGCTCCAAAAACCGCTAGCTTGGATCATTTCTACTTCCCGAGCCAAGAAATCTCAAGCTAATTATCAGAAGATTGGTGGCGGGTCGCCATTGCGCCGCATTACTGAAGAGCAAGCTCGCGCCTTAGAAGCTGGATTGCGATCGCAGGGTGAAGATGCAAAAGTTTATATTGGGATGCGCTATTGGCACCCCTTTACCGAAGATGCGCTAACGCAAATCAAGCAAGATGGGATCGAGCAACTCGTGATTCTGCCCTTATATCCACAGTTTTCCATTAGCACTAGCGGTTCTAGCTTTAGACTAATCGAAAAAATCTGGAGCGAAAATCCCCATCTCAAGCCAGCTCAATATACGGTAGTTGCCGACTGGTATAAAGAACCTGGCTATCTACAGGCGATGACCGAACTAATCGCCGCTCAAATTGATAAATGCCCCCACCCCGACGAGGCGCATGTGTTTTTTAGCGCTCATGGCGTTCCGGTCAGCTACATCAAAGAGGCTGGCGATCCTTACCAAGCCGAGATTGAAGACTGTACCAAGCTGATTATGCAGACATTGGGACGAAAAAACGATCATTCCCTAGCATATCAAAGTAAAGTCGGCCCCGTAGAATGGCTGCAACCCTATACCGAAGACGCGATCGTTGGATTAGCTAGCAAGGGTGTTGGGGAGTTAGTTGTAGTGCCGATTAGCTTTGTTTCCGAGCATATCGAAACCCTCGAAGAAATCGACATCGAATATCGCGAAATCGCCGAAGAAGCTGGGGTTCACGTCTTCAACCGCGTACCCGCATTGGATACTAATCCGATATTCATCCAGACGCTAGTAGATATCGTCCTCGCAGCGGCTAAGGCTCCTAGCTTGGATATCGCCCGAGTGACCCAGATGAAGAAGAAGATCAAGATGTATCCTCAAGAAAAATGGGAGATGGGTCTGACGACAGCAGCGGAAGTTTGGAATGGTCGGCTGGCAATGTTAGGATTTATTGGGATCGTCGTAGAACTTATGAGCGGTCGCGGGCCACTACATTTGTTTGGCATACTTTAAATAATTAATAATTAATAATTAATAATTGACGATCGATCTTCTATTGTTAATGTTGTCATTAATAGCGGTTTTGTCAACAATGGCTGAAGCCCGATCGATCGTGTAGTGGATATCTTCCAAATGTTTAATTATTAATTATCGATTATCGATTGCTCTAATGAATATTCAACGCTGGATCGCTCGCCGACAGGCTCAATGGCAAGAACTCGATATTTTACTCCAACGCTCGGAGCAAAAGGGGATAAAAGCCTTAACTGCGAAGGAAATCGGGACGCTAGCGAGCTTGTATCGATCGGTAGCAGCAGATTTGGCGCGAGCCAATACCAATCAAATCGGTCAAACGATCGTCCAAGAACTCCAAGCACTCACAACTCGCGCTTATAGTCAAGTTTATCGTGGTTCCAGACGCCAAGAATTGCGTGAAGTCCTCGACTTTTATCGCTGGAAATTACCCCAAGTTTTACGCGAAACTTGGGCTTATACGACAATTGCCTTTGCCTTATTCATGGTTGGTGCCCTCATCGCTTGGTGGTTTGCATGGCAAGATGCCAGCTTTATGTCTCTAGTCGTACCGCAATCGATGATAGAAAAAGTCCGCGATCGAAACCAGCTCTGGATGGGGTCGATTATCGGCACCGAACCGTTTGCCGCTAGTAGTATTGCAATTAATAATCTCAGCGTTGCCTTT
The DNA here is from genome assembly GCF_031364565.1 of Chamaesiphon sp. OTE_20_metabat_361. NCBI lineage: Bacteria > Bacillati > Cyanobacteriota > Cyanophyceae > Gomontiellales > Chamaesiphonaceae > Chamaesiphon > Chamaesiphon sp. OTE_20_metabat_361. The sequence goes on along the minus strand of NZ_JANLWO010000271.1, from coordinate 1,355 downwards.
CGGATGGTTGGCGGCGGAATTCTTGCTGGATTGTGGACGATTTACGCACTTTTTTATAATGGTATTCTCATCGGTGCTGTCGCCACTTTAGTCGGTCAAAATGGTTTAGCTTATCCATTTTGGGCATTTGTATTTCCGCATGGATCTCTAGAATTACCTGCAATTTTTATTGCTGGTGGTGCTGGCTTATTAATAGCTAGAGGACTGTTATTTCCCGGTCGTTATCGTCGGCGCGATGCACTCCGAATCTATGGCGTCCAAGCCGCACAACTAGTTATGGGTATCGTCCCGATGCTCCTAATTGCGGGGGCGATCGAAGGCTTCTTTTCACCTCAAGAAGTAATTCCCAGTCCGATCAAATATCTGGCTGGAACGGGGTTATTTATATTATTAATTCTCTACATCTTACGTCGCGATCGAGCGAGAGGGGAATTGCAAACATCAACAGGAAATTTATAATGTCCGCACTGTAAAAAACTTCCGCTGCAACCAAAAGGACACATTAACCAGACCGATTAACACTGGGACTTTTACTAGCGGGCCGACCACAGCGGCAAATGCTACTCCAGAGTTAATTCCAAACACGGCAATGGCGACGGCGATCGCTAATTCAAAATTGGTACCCGCCGAGGTAAATACTACACTGGCGGCTCTGGCGTAATCTGTCTTAATCCGCCACGCCATATAGAAACTTACCAAAAACATCACGACAAAGTAAATGTCTCCTGCCAATTTACCAGGAATTACCCACCATAAATTTTTGACAATTGGCTCGATCGATTGCGGTTCCATCAGTTTGAACTTCTATGTGACTTTAATCAGAGTCGATCGATTTAAACTTACCGTTATTAGCAGTTTCTTTTAACTATTCTCCGCTGCTAGCGAACGTAAAAAGACTGTCTGAGCTAGTTCTAGCACCGCCTGTGGGTTTGCAGACGCGATCTTCTCGATCGCATCTTCAGCAGACGCACCATTCAAAATCAAATAAGCCGCCAACATCGTCCCCGTTCGGTGTAATCCACCCGTACAATGAATGGCAGTCCCCACACCTTGGCGATGATATCGATCGACAAAATCGATTAATTCTGCGACTTGCGATCGACTGGGCGAACTAGCAATCTGGATCGGCAGCCATAAGTGCGGAATATTTTCCCGATCGTATAATTCCAGATTAGATCGATCGTGCATTACTGAGACGATCGCCCCAATTCCCACTGTTTGTAACTCTTTCAATTCCTCTGCCGTTGGCTTCCGCACTCCTGCTAGTTTGCCAGGAATTACCCACCATAAGTTCTCGACAATTGGTTGAGTTTGCTGCTCCATTGGTTTTAATTTCTACAGGTGACAGGATGAGC
>NZ_JANLWO010000261.1:0-3855 GCF_031364565.1 Chamaesiphon sp. OTE_20_metabat_361 | reverse complement strand
GGCGCGGCGGCGACAAATGCACCGCCTAAAAAGTGAATGACCGCACGCGGCTGACGTGGAATATAGACCCAATTACCCGAAATTTCTTGCCAATCCATTGCAGTTATTCAGTAAGGCGGTTTGTAATTGTAAGTAGTTGCTAAGTAGTCGCCCAGCGATCTAAAAGTAGCCAAAAAAGCTATCGTAGTCAAGATCGCTATCTTCACCAGTGAAGGGATTTTGATTCTCGCTATTTGCAGCGCGACTGGCAAATTCATTAGGGGTACGTTCGTTACTCCATCCCCACCAAGGTGTCCCACATTGGCACAGATAAAACTCTTGCCATTTGCGGCGGCGATTTTCGATAAATACTGGCGAACGCCGATCGATCCAAGCAGCAGTGGCAGCCGTAGAGCTATCATGACAACTAGGACAGCGAAATCCGACGCCATGAGTCGATTTTTCTCTCCAATCCGGTGGTGTTGGGCTAAAAGCTTCCATGTATTTAACGATATCGGGCGATACTCACTCATTAACTATAATAAGTAGTTTAACGAGGATCTGCCGAACCTAGTTAAGTTGGTAGGATCGATAAAGGTAAATAAATAGCTAATTTTAGAATTAATAATTAAATTACGATGACGATGATTACGACGATCGCTGAGGCTCCCGATTTAACTGCTGACGACTATATCGTTGTCGGTGTGGCTACTTGTTTCTTCCGTGATGATGATGGCGTTCACCAAGTCAAAGTAATCGAACCCATCCCTTCTTCGGCTTTGGAAGCTCTGATTAAAGGGATTCCGACTTCTTATGAAATTGCCGCAGCCACCACCCTCGGCGCACTCATCGCCGACGAGTTACCCCAAATCCCCGCGAGTTTCCCTACTGATTGTCAACTCGGTAGTGAGTTTGCCTACCGTTGTATTGCCTCAGCGCGTACCTACAAACGCCGCACCGAAGCCCAAGTCCATATCCCTCAAGGCGAGACTTATAGCAGTTTCAACTATTCTACCGAGCGCAAGCGGATTCTCAATGCCGATCGCGTCGTCACCAAGGACGATAATGTCAAGCAACATGCCTATACCCACCAGAAGCTCTAATTTTAATTAGAGCCGTTCGGGTTGCTCTTGGTAGGGTGTGTTATCCCGTTGGCGTAGCGTCTCCGAAGGAGAAGGGTAACGCACCAGAGTTGTTAGCTGTAGGTTGGGTAGAAGCTCTCGAAACCCAACACACTTACAGGCTATGTAGGGTGTGTTATCCCAAAGGGTAACGCACCAGCTCAGAAATTATAGGTAGGCTATTAAATAGTCAGAACATTTTTGGTGCGTTACCCTCCGGGATAACACACCCTACAACATTGGACAGTAAACGCAATCGACTAAAACTGGCGGCGGGAGAAAATCACCGTCGCAATTAGTAGTAAAGCGATCGTGTAAATTATGGCATACCCCGCATTGAGCAAGAGGACATCTGGCTGAGGAATAACTCCATACACCGCATCGTTTTTGAGATCCAGTCGCGATAGATCCGGTAACACCAGATATAAATTGTCAGTTAACTTTTGGAAACCAGGATTTTTGGTAATTCCAGCTAATCTAACCATACCCTCACTCAGATGTCCGACCAAGTAAAGTGAAAAAGTCAATAAAATCGCTAGAATCGAACTGGTGAACACGCCGAATAACAAAGCAGCAGCAGCAATCAGGCATAATTCCAAAAATAGAAATACTGCTGTCAGGAGCATTGCCCCCAATGGATAACTAATGTTCGCTAGGCTCAGTACCGATAGATAAATAAAGGTAATCCCAGCAACTAAAATTGCTAATACCGCAGATAAGCCTAAATGCTTGCCCAGTATAAATTCGATACTACTAATTGGTTTAGTAACTAGTGTAAATACCGTTCGTTTTTCGATTTCTTTATTAATTAGATTCGTCCCGATGAAGATCGCGACGAGTACTCCGAGCAAATTCGCACTAGCCACACCAAAATCAGTCAGAATTTTATCTTGTGCAGCACCCGCCAGTGATGGCAGTAGCTGCCAAGCAGACAGCATTATCAGCGCATAAAACCCGATCGTCAAAAAGATCCGATCGCGCAGCACTTCGCGAAATACGTTGCTAGCTACCGCCCAAATCCTAATTAAACTCATTGTCTTAGTTACTATCTCAGCTAGTTGACTGCAACTCATAATAATAGATCCGTTCGCAATTTAGCGATCGAATCCCAACAGTAGTAGCTAATCAACGGCTCTCCTGCTATTTTGGGGAAATAGCGTACTCAAACATCAATCGTTGGCGTAGCCTACCGAAGGTACTCGTGCCATCAAAACCCCGTTCCTCTTTCCCCTTTCCCCCTTCCCCCTTCCCCCTTCCCCTCGCAGCTATTTAATTTATGACTACTAAATATTACTCTCTCACCCGTGGTGAGGAAAATACATTCTAAATAATTCCAACAGAATATCCGTTTGAAGTGTAAGATGTAAAAGCAATTTGCCATCTTCACAACTCCGTAGGCTATGAATGCTGATTTTTCATCTACCTTATCAATACTGAACGCTCAGGGAAAAGCAGACCCCACACCCGGTACACCCTCGGATCAATCCAAATTGCAAATTCGACTGAAGAATGAAGATGGCGTAGTAAAATTGATTTTACCAACAGATGCAGAGACGCCAGCTTCTGCTAGTTGGAATGATTTGTGGGAACAACTTCAGCAACGACTTCAAGCTGGAAAAAGATTCTGGCAACCATTGACTGTAGTACATTTGATTGCTAACGATCGACTTTTAGATGCGCGTCAGTTGCAAGGAATTGCCGATGCCCTCGCCGATGTCTCTTTACAACTGCAACTAGTCGCCACTAGCCGTCGGCAAACTGCGGTAGCAGCGGCGACAGCAGGCTATTGTGTGACACAGCAATCGGCGATCGCGCCCCTACTCCCCAATGCACCCGCAGCACCCAGTCCGCAGATCGTCGAACCTCTCTACCTGCAAATGACAGTGCGATCGGGGATGGATATTCGCCATGAAGGGACGGTGGTGATTATGGGTGATGTCAATCCCGGCGGGGAAATTTTTGCAGCAGGCGATATTATTGTCTGGGGCAGGTTGCGCGGCATCGCTCACGCTGGTTATCCCAATAATCCCCAATGTTTAATTATGGCATTGCAAATGGAGCCAACCCAACTCCGCATCGCCGATCGAGTCGCCCGCGCACCAGAGACACCACCCCCACAATTCGAGCCGGAAGTTGCCTATATTACCCCGCAAGGCATTCGGATCGCCCGCGCGAGCGATATTAAAACAACGCCCTATCTCCGCGAACTAGCACTACCAGGATCTCACCAGCGAACTGAATAATCGCGCTCCTAAGTTGCTAAGATCGAAAAATTGATATATTGACAAATACCCCCGATTTTCACTCATAATCAGCCTTTTATAATTAACAATAACTAATTTACAGATAATTCATGACTCGCATTATTGTAGTTACTTCCGGTAAAGGCGGAGTGGGCATAACCTCTGTCACAGCCAACTTGGGCATGACTCTTGCCAAAATGGGGTATCGAGTTGCCTTAGTCGATGGCGACTTTGGACTGCGAAATCTCGATTTATTGTTGGGATTGGAAAATCGCGTCGTCTACACCGCCGTTGAAGTCCTCGCAGGTGAATGTCGGCTCGATCAAGCCTTAGTCCGCGATAAACGTCAGCCGGGATTGGTATTGCTCCCAGCGACCCAAAATCGTAAAGCGGAAATGATCACCCCCAATCACATGAAGTGGATGATTGGCGAACTCGCACCCCAATTTGATTTTGTGTTGATCGATAGTCCAGCAGGCATCGAAATGGGCTTCAAAAATGCGATCGCGGCA
>NZ_JANLWO010000243.1:0-2805 GCF_031364565.1 Chamaesiphon sp. OTE_20_metabat_361 | reverse complement strand
GCTCATCGACTCGGTTTTTGCCGGAAAACACGATCGATAGTTTGTAGTTTTAACCAAATTGGCTCCCTGTTTAGCTGCTATCCGTACCAAGAATGCGATCGCATCCACAATAGTTCAACTCCAAAAAATTGTCAGATACCCCATGAAATTCGCCCTTTTGCTTCTCACCCCGATTTTATTAATGGTCTCGATGCCGATTGCTCAATCCTCTTCGAGCCTACCACTTCGCACACCAGCTCCAGCGATCGATTCTAACGATCGCGGTACGCTGAAGCTGCATACTGGCGATGCACAAGGGGCAATTTTAGAATTCGATCGAGCAATTGAGATCTATCCTAAGTATGCCGAAGCCTACACCAATCGCGCAGCAGCGAAACTCGGACTGGGCGACAAACAGGGGGCAATTGCCGATTATACTCAGGCGATCTTACTCAATCCTCAAGATGCCTTGACCTACTACAATCGAGGTGTGGCGAAATTTGAGCTAGGCGATAATCGAGGGGCAATTAGCGATTTCGATCGAGCAATCGTTCTCAATCCCCAAGATGCGGAAACTTACAGCAATCGGGGGGCTGTGAAATTAGCACTGGGTGACAAAAAGGGCGCACTCGCCGATCTCACCACTGGCGCGAAATTATTCCGCCAGCAGGGACAGATGAATGATTACCAAAAAACGGTCGAGCTATTACGTCAGACAAAGTAAATCTAGTTAAGTTACTACAATCTATCTGTAGATTGGGTTTCGCTTCTCTCAACCCAACATCCACACAATCGTTGGCGTTGGCGTAGCCTGCCATAGGCACAGCCGCGCCGAGAGGGAATCTTTGAGTGTGTTGGGTTTCTGCAATACCCCCGACTTCTGAAGAGGAGTCGGGGGTATGTCCTAACAAGTGTAGCGATTGCTCTTTACCCAACCTACTTGTGTTCGCAGGGTAACTCTGGCGAGCGGGAAGTATCGATCGCGATCGCACCCAGTTCATTTGGTGCGATAATAGATGGTCGCTCGACACTTTAGACGCTTAAGTTTCATGTTATTGACAGCACCCACTTGGAATACCCTCGCCGATCGATCGCTTGCTGGGGAGATCTTGACTAGGGAGGAAGCCCTGAGCGTACTCCAGGCTAGAGATGAGGTGTTGCTCGACCAAATTGCCGCTGCTTATCGAGTCCGCCGTCACTACTGGAGCAATCGCGTCAGGCTGCATTATCTGCTCAACGCTCAGAGTGGCTTGTGCCCTGAAGATTGTCATTACTGCTCGCAGTCCAAGATTTCCACCGCCGAAATCGAAAAATATCCCCTGATGGCGCAGTCCAAAATTCTCGACGCCGCCAAACGCGCCGCCGAACTCCAAGCGGGGACTTTCTGCATGGTGATTTCCGGACGCACGCCCAATGAGGCGACGTTTGGTAAAGTATTAGATGCCGTGCGAGAAGTTAAAGCTAATTACGATCTTAAAGTTTGCGCTTGTTTGGGCTTATTATCTGCCGAACATACTCATCGTCTGGCGGATGCTGGTGTCGATCGAGTATATCATAACCTCTATACCTCACAAACCAATCACGAACATATTGCCACGACTCACACCTATACCGATCGAGTCGAGACTGTCAAAAATGTCCATGCTGCGGGGATTACGACCTGTTCGGGGGGGATTTTGGGGATGGGTGAGTCCGATGATGATGTCATCGATTTAGCCCTGTCACTGCGGGAATTAGGCGTCACTAGCGTACCGATTAATTTTCTGATTCCGATTCCGGGGACTAAGTTTGCAGACATCAAACAACTAACTCCACAGCAATGTTTGCGGATGTTATGTTTATTTAGATTGATTTTACCTTCCCAAGAAATTCGGATTGCTGGCGGTCGGGAAGTGCATCTGCGATCGCTCCAGCCGTTAGGATTGTATGTAGCTAATTCGATTTTTGTCGGCGATTATCTGACGACTCCCGGACAGTCGGTGACTCAAGATTGGGACACCATTGCCGATCTGGGGTTTGTCCTCGAAGCCGCAGACGGTTCTCCGATACAGTAGGTATTAGGTATTGGGCTTTGGGCTTTGGGGAAAACTTTAACGAGACGCAGGGGTTTGATTTGATTGGTGCAACATATGCGCCAGGGAACCTCTGCGTGTTTGCATTCTCAATTCTCAATTCTCAATTAATTCAGATGGCTAGACTATTAATATATTGATGTAAATGCTCGATCGCTCGATCGAGATAAATATCATCACTGTATAATTTGCTCATCATAATTGCCCCTTCGATCGTCACGAATAAAATCGTCGCTACTTGCTCGCGATCGATCGTCTCGACGATTTCGCCCTGACGGATGCCTAGCTCGATAATGCTGGCAATCAGCGCCCGAATACTATTAACGGCATCTTGGACGTGAGCGCGTAACAGGGGGTGAGTATCGTCACTCTCGATTGCCGTGTTCAAAATCGGACAGCCACCTGTGACGATTGGTTGGGTGGTAAAGCCCCGAAAACTGTTGGCAAAAGCATGTAATCGATCGATCGCTGTAGCTTGGCTCGACACTTGTGCCATTACTGCTTCGAGGATCGAGCCGAGAGAATAATCGAATGCTGCGATCGCAATTTCATCTTTGCTTTTAAAATGATGATAAATGCCGCTTTTCCCCAACCCTGTCAGCTTCATAATAGCTGAGATCGACGATCCGGCATAACCATTTTGATTGAAAACAACCGCAGCCTGTTCGATAATTCTTTGCTTAGTGCGATCGGCTTTAGATACTAACACTTAACTAACTTCAAGGTTAGTTAATATTTTAAGGCAATTTAGTTA
>NZ_JANLWO010000234.1:0-7325 GCF_031364565.1 Chamaesiphon sp. OTE_20_metabat_361 | reverse complement strand
AGATAGCCGCGCTAAGGAGATTGCCCAAGCTCTCAAACATGTCGATCTGATTATCGACCTGCATAGCTCGACGAGTCAAATGGGGCTGACGATTTTGCCAGCCAGTACCCATCCATTCAACCTGCGGCTGTCGGCTTATTTGAGCCAAATTCATCCCGATGTCCGAATTTGCGGATTAAACAATGCTGAAAATCCGATGCTGCGATCGCTTTCCCCATTAGGCTGTACGATCGAAGTTGGTGCCGTCGCTCAGGGAATTCTCGATGCCGATCTGTTTGCCAAAACAGAGCTGCTGATTTATGCAGTTTTAGACTATGTAGCAGCGATGAATGCAGGTATGCCCTTACCCGCGCCTGATGAAGTCACCGTGTACAAAACCCTCACCTCGATCGATTATCCCCGCGACACAGCGGGTAAACTGCAAGGGATGATTCATCCCCACCGTCAATTTCAAGACTATCAACCATTACATCCCGGCGATCCGTTATTTGTGACATTTATGGGCGAGACAATTCCTTATGCAGGTACGGATACTGTGTACCCAATTTTCATTAATGAAGCCGCCTACTATGAAAAAGGGATTGCCATGACTTTCACCGACAAACAGCAATGGCAAGTTGAAACGGGTGTAGCTTCTTTAGGATAAACTCATGCAAGATCGACAGAGTTATTTTCTTAAACTGCCGATCGCCCATTAGCATTCCAAAATAGTCACGCACATCACAATATTATTTTCTCGATCGATGGGAGGATAATCTGATTGTGGCGGGAGCAACCTCAGTGAGTCAAGGACTAGTATTTTTAATTTTGCTCGTTGCGGCTGTCTTAGAAGCTGGGGGCGATGCTTTAGTAAGAAAGGGGTTGCAGAGTCGCGGACTGGTGCAGCAAGTTGAGTTTATTCTCTTGGGCGGGTTGACGCTATTGGGCTACGGAATTGTAGTGAACTTGCCTGCTTGGGATTTTGGTAAATTGTTGGGGGTTTACGTCACCCTATTTTTCATGGTGGCTCAATTAATTAATTATTTTGGATTCGGTCAAATACCTAGCATTTCGATCTGGGTGGGAGGTGCTTTAATTGTCACAGGTGGATTGGTGATTACCTTCTGGAGAGTTTGAGTGAGTGTCAGAATCTATGTGTGGTTGCCGACAGGCGGCAAAGTAGGTCATTCATCAATCCAGGTTGGCGATCGAGCCTACGTCAGTTTGTGGCCGGGTAATGGGCGCAAGGGGTTCGTGAGGAGCGCGATTCAGAAAATGACGATGAATGTCAAGCGCAAACCATTTTACAGGGACTATGCGGCAGATTTGGCCGCAGAGGGAGCCGATCCGATCGTGGTGGAATTGGAATCACTCGATGAAGTGGCTATTCAGAAGTACTGGGAAAAAGTACAAGCCAGTGGATTGGAGTACGAATTGACGGAGTTTAACTGTTCGACGATCGTGGCTAATACGCTCTATATCGGGTCGAATTTGCAACCTTCATTTCAACCCCGCGCCGAGATCGATACCTACGTGGGGTTAGGCATTCCCTTGGGTGAGATAGACGCATGGGAACCAAAACATATTTTGCAATACGCCAAGGAAATTAAGCGATCGCGGGGATGATGGAACCTAACAAAATTCGACCTAGATTAGTTTACTCGCCAGGATATGACATTCGCTGGCTGGGACTAGAAAAACTACATCCATTTGACAGTTGCAAGTACAGCCGCACCTGGAAAGTTTTGCTCGATCGATTCAGTGACAAGTTGCTCTCAGCAACGATTACCCCGACAGCAGCGACAGCAGAACTACTGCAAACCATTCACACGCCCGAATATCTCCAGCAGTTAACTAACTCCCACTATGTCGCCCAAGTATTAGAACTAGCCTCCCTCGATTGGGTGCCCAGTGGCATTCTCGATCGCCAAGTATTACAGCCGATGCGACTCGCCACGATGGGGACGGTTATTGCTGCCGAAACTGCTCTAGAAACCGGAATCGCCATCAATCTATCCGGTGGATATCACCATGCTAGACGCGATCTCGGAGCGGGATTTTGCGTCTACTCAGATATCGCGATCGCCATTGCCAGCCTCCGCCAATCTGGGCAACTTACAGCCACAGACTCGATCGCAATTATCGATCTCGATGCCCATCAGGGCAATGGTTTAGCGAGAATTTTCGAGTGCGATCGTACGGTCCACATCCTCGATATGTATAACCAGGATATTTATCCCCAAGATCGTCGAGCGATCGCCCGAATCGATCGCAATCTTCCCCTCGCATCGAAAACGCGAGATGCTGAATATCTCGATAAACTTCAACAGCACTTACCCAGCTTTTTAAGTTCGATAGAGCGACCCAAAATCGCCTTCTACAACGCCGGAACTGACATTTATGAGGACGATCCTCTCGGTCGGCTAAAGATCTCGGCAGAGGGGGTATTAGCACGCGATCGGTTTGTGTTTCAGACCCTGGTTGCTGCGAGAATTCCAGTGGTAATGGTGTTGAGTGGTGGCTATACTTCTGAAAGTTATCAGTTGGTGGCGAAGAGTGTTGGCGAAGTGTGGGAAACTTGGGGTTTATAGCGATCTATTTCTGAAATAATTCTTGTTATGTGTAGATCTAACGTTGCCCGTTAGCAGCGACCCACAAACTTAACAACTCAGCAGATCTACTTTCTTTCCACCACTGCACGGGCGTTGTGCTGCGGTCGCTTCCAACGACTTTAATACTTATCAAATAAGAATGATTCACCGTGGAGATACACAGAAATATGCTCCTTCGTAACATCCTTCACAGTGTCCGAAACTCCCTGCTGCTCCTGTGGATTACTTACATGAAAAGACAATACATCTATACATTGCCATGATATCGTGCGATATTGCCCATCCCAAATGGTTGTTCCGGTGTAAAAATCAAACAAGACTTCGCTACCATCACCCAAGGTCGCTGAATTGGAAATCGTCCAAGGCAACCCAAGGCGAACAATAATTTCAGATGGCAAAGACAGAAATCCATCGAATCCGGTGTCAATCACAGTGCTGATGACTTCTCATTGCCCAGATGAATTACCAACCACAAGGGGAAGTGTTGCTTCTCGACGCAAATTCACAACTCCGTAAATCATTAATTCTTTTTCAAACTCCGCGAGCCAAAATGATAAACGGCGCGATGCCCAATCCGAATCCCCCAAGGTTGAGCATTGGGCTGACGATCGACTAACCGATCGGTTGCACCCATGACAGTTTCATCGACCTCAAAATCTCCGGTTTCAATGTCGATCGCCACAATCTTACCCTCATTTCCAGCCTCTACCTGTTGCCGAATGCCAGACTCATAGAGTTCTTGCCCACGTCGAGCTAACTCTTCTTTGCTGTAGCGTCTTTGGCGTTGGTGAAACCTCTCCTCTGGAGAAACTGCCATAGTCAGACCTCAATTACAACTCGTCTCCTTCATTTTAGCTCACAGTAGATCTAAGTCTGTCTATATTTGCTTCATCCCCTGTTTAATCGGTGAGAACTTACTGTGAAATTCTGTTTTTTCATCATATATAGCACCCTGTAAATTAGCACCAACGAGTTTGGCTCCATACAACTTTGCTCCAGCAAAATTTACCTTACTGCAATTAGTACCTTTCAATTCGGCTCCAAATAAATTGGCTCCTGATAAGTTGGCTCTGTGTAGATTCGCTCCTTGCATGTTTGTTTCGCGTAAATCGGCAGATTCTAAATTTGCATCTGACAAATTTGCTCGATTTAAATTGGCACCAAATAGATCTACTTCTGACAAGATCGATCGCTCTAAATTAGCTTCAATTAAATTTGCAGCGAGTAAATTTGCTCGACTCAGATTAGCGGCTACTAAGTTTGCTTTGCTCAAATTAGATTTATTCAAATTCGCAGTAGTCAGATTTACAAACAGTAAATTAGCATGATTCAAATTGCTATGTTCGAGATTTGTGGTGATTAATGATGCGCCTTCTAGATTAGCTTCGGATAAATTTGACCAGCTTAAATTAGCTCGATCGAGTGTGGCTTTATATAAATTAGCTTTAATTAAAATTGCTCTATGCAAATTCGCATCGCTCAGATATACTTCAATTAAATTGGCTCCTGTCAAGTTTACTCGCTCGAAGATTGCGCTATTGAGGATTGCTTGAAATAATACCGCATCCATCAATTCTGACTGCATGAAATCTGTAGAAATTGCAGTTACTCGGCTCAAATTAGCCCGTTGTAAGTTTGCTAAACCGAAATCGCAACGGCTGAGAATGGCACTTTCTAAACTTGCTTGACTGAGGTTGGCAGTTCCCAGGCTGGCACCTGTGAGATCGGCTTCGTATAAATTGGCTCGATCTAAATTCGATCGATTCAATTTTGCAAATTGTAAATTCGCCCGCACTAAATCGGCTTTGCTCAGATTAGCACCTGCTAAAATTGCTCTGCTCAAGACTGCTTTAAATAAGATTGCTTTGCTGAGATTGACTTTGGCTAATTGTGCGGATTGGAGATCGGCGGCGGAAAGCTGTGCTGCTTCAAAATCTCGATCGCCAGCGGCATACTCTAGCAATAGTTCCGCGCTACTTTGAACGATCTTTTTTTGGCGTTGAGGCATAATCGTTCGCGTAGCGTGCCGTAGGCAATCGAAAATACTATCCTCATCATTAGACTTACTCTCAGTCGATCGGTGTATTCAGCGACAAAATCCTGTCCAAAAATTCACCGCGTCCCTTTGCGGAACGCAAAGATAATAAAGTTTGAAAATCGGGTGATGTTCCGAATACTCAAAGTGGTTTTAACCACTTCTTGTGATGCAAAGTCTGCCTACGCGGACTAGTAAATTAGTCCGCGTAGGCGGACTTTGCATCATTAGCCACGATTTGCGGCGCGCGCTCCGGAGGTTTCCTCCGGGTTTAGCGCGACAAGACACAATCGTAGGCGTTCTCGTAGGTAGCTAAACCGAACTTTCTTCCATGTCGGGAGTAAGTGCCTCAATCCCAGTTTCCCCTGTGCGAATGCGGACGGCTCTGGCAACTGGTAGCACAAACACCTTACCATCACCGATTTTGCCAGTGTGGGCGGTTTTGACGATCGTTTCGACAATTAAATCCGTTTTTTCGGAAGGTACGACCATTTCTAATCTCACCTTGGGAATAAAATCGATCGTAAATGGTTGACGATCCATATTGTACAGTCCCAAAAATGCCAGCGGGCGACCTTTTTGACGACCGAATCCTTTAACTCCGGTAACTGTCAATCCTTGAATTCCAGCCTTTACCAATGCCTCTTTGACATCATCCAATTTGGACGGTTGGATGACTGCAATAATCAAATCCATAGTTAGTTTTCTCCGACTTTACGGCGATCGTCTTGTAGATATCTTAGGTTAAGTAGTGCTTAAAGTCCCAATTTTGTTTCAATAAGTAAGCTAAACATGGTGATTATCACCATTAAGGGGACAGCAACATAGATCGCTGTTTTGAATACACGATATTTTTTGGTTGGGGATAAGTAATTCCAATGTTCTGGTGGTACTTGCCATTTATTCATTGAGTTTTAGCCTGGAACTAGTTGAGAGTAAAGAAAATAGCCAAAACCCTGGATTACCCCCCCAACCCCCCTTATAAAGCGGATGTGCGCACTGTTCGGGTTCCCCGACAGTGTAAGCGCACCAAGCAGGGGGGCTTTTCTTGCTCCCTCCCCTTTATAAGGGGAGGGCTGGGGTGGGGTAAGGGACTACGCAGCAATTCAAATTACAAGTTACCCGAATTTCCTCTACCGAGCTGGATGTGGTTCTCATGGGGTCTGACGAAAATCGATCGACCCGTCATGATACTCCGCACCATAATATAGGCAAAACCAAACAAGAAGAAAGCAGCCGAAATCCCGATCGCAATTTGAGCATTTTTAGCCGAGTCACCGCCAGCCGTAAAACCAAAGTAAAACACACCAAACATCATCGCAAAGTTCATAAATGCTCCAGCTAGAGGAATCAATTTTGACTTGATAAAATTTGATTCATCGCCTAACAATCGATCGATCGCAGCCACGAATGTGACTAGGCAAGTCAATCCATAAAAGATAAAAGTACCGATATTTGAAACCAGTGTCATCTGTGTTAGATTGTTGACACTAAGTACTCCATATCCCCCAATCATAGCGGACAAAATAGTCAACACGATCGTCCCGATATGAGGCGTACTAAACTTGCTGTGGAGCAGCCCAAAAATGCTCGGTAGCTCGTCATCTGCACCCATCGCGTAGGTAATTCTCACGCCTGTGGAAAGGGCAGATAGCGTCGTTCCTAGTAGTGCCATCAAGACGGTGATTGCCAATACTAATACCAGTGTAAATCCGTGTCCGCCGAGCAATCGATCGCCCAAAATTCGTGCCATATCTCCAACGGGGGCACCAGATAAAACTGCTGCATCAAATCCTCTAACGATACTGCCTCCAGTATATTTACTCGCATCCAGGCTTAGTGCCGTCACTGCTGCCCCAATATCGGTAATTTTGGGATCGAGTCCAGCGACAAACGAGCCTGCCTCGCCAGCTTTATTTACCACACCTGCATAGGCATCACTAATGAAGAAGTTAGCCGCAAAGTATTCAAAGAAGTAGCAAACACAAGCCTGAATAAATAGCGACATGACTACCGCCTTGGGAATGTCTTGTCTGGGGTTGATGGCTTCACCTGCGAGGGCGGTTGCTGATTCAAACCCGACTACTAATAAAATCGCGATCGTTGTTTGGAATAATAGCCCCCCAAAATCATGGGGAATCACGACACTAAGTGCGTTGGCGTGCTCGTAATTGAAGCCTGGATTGGTAAATCTAAACGTGATAAATAAAATTCCCAAAATAAATAACGAACTGATTTGGACGATATTAATGATGATATTAATCAATGTTGAACCAGTTACGCCAAAGAAAGCAACAAAGCCAACTAATCCCGCAAATACCGCACACAAAAGCATCTGCGAGAGTGAATCGCCAGCAAAATTTGGGTTGAAAAGTCGCCCGATATAGACAATTAGGGTACCCATAAACCCGACCATCACCCCAGGATAAACCCAGTAATAAAGGTGAGATGCCCATCCCGTTAAAAACTTGACAATCCGGGCAAATCGAAAGTGACGATGCTCTTCTTTGGCGAGAATTGCTGCTTCTGCATAGTAATAAGAACTGCCCGCACCTGCTTCTGGATAGGCTTTAGATAGTGTGGCAAAGCAACTAGCAGTTAACAAAGCGATCGCGGTCGCAACTGCGACTGAAGCCCACATATTTGGGGATGATGCTCTCGGAGATTGGAGCTGAAATGTCGTCCATAAGAATGCTCCT
>NZ_JANLWO010000031.1:0-1772 GCF_031364565.1 Chamaesiphon sp. OTE_20_metabat_361 | reverse complement strand
GTCCAGGGAAGATGAGATGATGCGTAGTCCTTTACCCCACCCCAGCCCTCCCCGTTTAAATCGGATGCGTTCACTGACCGGGTTACCCGGCAGTGATAGCGCACCAAGCAGGGGAGGGAGCAAAGCCCCCCTTTATAAGGGGGGTTGGGGGGTAAACCACCTCGAAACGAAGTCTAACCTACTTATTTAGGGATTTAGCAGCGACTAGCTCGAACGGCTAAAGGTAATTTAACGACAAACTCTGTCCAGCCAGCCGCACTAGTCGCATGAATTTGACCGTTTAATCGATCGACTAATTTTTGGACTAAAGATAATCCTAACCCACTCCCATTTTGTGACGATCCTCGCGAGGGAATTCGATAAAAGCGATCGAAGATCCGTGGTAAATGTTGTTGAGGTATTTCTGCCTGATTTTTGACAACGATCGTTAGTGAATCGGAGTGTGGATGAGCTTCGATCGCGATGGAGATCTGTCCGTCTACGCGTGTATATTTACAGGCATTATTTAAGAGTTCGATCGCAATCTTAGTCAAAAGAGTGCGATCGGTTTCGATCGTCGGTAGCCATTGGGAAACCGAACTAGTTAGTATTTGACCGTCATTTTTAGCACGATGAATAAATGGTTCGATCGTTGGTGGTAGCCAGGTCGCAATTGCTAATGATTCGAGATTGAGTTGCTGCTCTGAGGGTAAAGTCGGCGATACCTGTCTGCGTAATGTCTCTGGGCATAAGGATCGTTCCCGTTCTTCCACATATTCCAATCTTTGGATATCTAAGATGCGATCGATCGAGTCTACCTCGCGATCGCATTCTTGTTCTAAAATATTTAAATATGTTTCAGCTCGATGCCCAAGTAATAAATGTGAGATATCTGGATCGTTTTCCAAGCTAGTTCTCAACATCTTCATTGCCATTTTAATATTCATCAATGGTGCCCGCAAATCGTGAGCGATACTATCGATAAAATCATCCTTCTGTTGACAGAGATCCTCTAGGCTACCGAGCCGCTCGATCAGCTCAGCGAGGTCGGATAAAGGAGAGCTACTCGCATTTATTGGTTCGGATGCCGTCGCGGCTTCTGCGAGCAAATTCATGGCGGTGAGGAGTTGTTGTCCCAATGCCTGTACCCACGATAAATCTTGCGGCGACCAAATACTATGGGGGTGTCCGATCAGACAAATTCTACCCCACAATTCGGTTTCTTGGCGATCGTGGAATCCAGGTTGAGTGAGCAAGGGAATAAATACATAGCGATCGCAAATATCGATCTTCATTACCGTCATCATGGCGGTAAACTCGACGATTTCACGTTGATGTAATCGGCGATCGATCTCTGCTGCTTTATCAGGCTCGATGCTCAGCGTCAATCGTCCGAGATCTGGCAACTGCGCGAGCGTCAACCAGCGATGTAACTGGGGTTGATACTGTTCGATTAAGACTCCATTGAGCACTAAAATTTCCTGAATCTGAGTCGCTGTAAGTTGGCATAGATGCGTTGAGTCGATCGGGGTAGGCATAGATCTTTATCGGGGTGCTATGGTCAGATAGTGCATTCCGACTAGACAAATCGGCTACTGCATCTAACATGCAGTCTCACTGGGTCAAAAATATCTGTCTAGCCGTTAGATTAATAAAATTTGTTACAATTTAGAGATAACGCATGGGAAAAAGTATATGAGCGATCTAGAGCCAACAGAGACAGCATTACTGACACAACAGTTGGAGAGTCCAGATTTGCGCGATCGAATGGTAGCATTAGCCTCACTACGAAA
>NZ_JANLWO010000030.1:0-15189 GCF_031364565.1 Chamaesiphon sp. OTE_20_metabat_361 | reverse complement strand
CTATTTTGAGAGGATGTCTGAAAAGTCTAGTTGCTGCGTTTTAAGAGCTAAATCCCCCAACCCCCTTTCCAAGGGGGCTTTAAAGTCCCCCTTGGAAAGGGGGATTTAGCGGATGCGCGCTCGTTGGGTTCCCCAACGGGTTAGCGCACCAAGCAGGGGGATTTCTAGGGTTTTCGCTTCGCTCCAGACTTGTGTATACACCGTCTCCCAGTCTCCCCGTCTCCCAGTCTCCCCATCTCCCATCTCTATCCACTAATAATCCCTGCCGGGTTCGGGAAACCGCACACGGATCGATCGGCATCCGTTTAGCACTCCTCCTCATAGAGTGCTAAATTTTGGAAGAGATGATTACAACAAAATAATATGGCAAAAATCATAGCGTTTAACGAAGAGTCCCGTCGTGCCCTAGAACGGGGTGTCAACGCCTTGGCAGATGCAGTTAAGATTACGTTAGGCCCTAAAGGTCGTAACGTCCTGTTAGAAAAGAAATTTGGCGCACCGCAGATCGTTAATGATGGGATTACCGTCGCCAAAGAGATCGAACTATCCGACCCCTTAGAAAATACTGGTGCCAGACTGATCCAAGAAGTCGCGTCTAAAACCAAAGATTTAGCTGGCGACGGTACCACTACAGCTACCGTCCTCGCGCAAGAAATGATCCGCGAAGGTCTCAAAAACGTCGCTGCTGGCAGCAATCCGATCGGGATCAAACGCGGCATGGACAAAACTGTCACCATGTTAGTGGCTGAAATTGCCAAGCTAGCCAAACCCGTCGAAGGCAAAGGCATCGCCCAAGTTGCCAGCGTCTCGGCTGGTAACGATCCGGAAGTTGGCGAGATGATCTCGGCAGCGATGGATAAAGTCACCAAAGATGGTGTCATCTCCGTGGAAGAATCCAAGTCCCTCACCACCGAACTCGAAGTCGTCGAAGGGATGCAGATCGATCGCGGTTATCTTTCTCCCTACCTCGTCACCGACCAAGAGCGGATGGTAGTAGAGTTTGACGATGCGCTGATTCTGATTACCGATAAAAAAATCGGCTCGATCCAAGATTTAGTCCCCATTCTCGAAAAAGTTGCCCGCGCTGGCAAACCGTTGTTAATCATCGCTGAAGATCTCGAAGGTGAAGCCTTAGCTACCCTGGTAGTCAACAAAGCGCGAGGCGTTCTCAGCGTCGCAGCAATTAAAGCGCCGAGCTTTGGCGATCGTCGCAAAGCCATGTTACAGGATATCGCGATCCTCACGGGCGGACAAATGATTTCTGAAGAAATCGGTCTGAGCTTAGATACCGCTACCTTGGAAATGCTCGGTACTGCGGCTAAAATCACGATCGACAAAGAAAACACTATCATCGTCTCGAATACGGGTAATAGCGGCGATCTCCAAAAACGGATCGCTCAACTCAAGCAACAACTAGCAGAAACTGATTCGGCTTACGATACCGAAAAACTCCAAGAACGGATCGCCAAACTCGCTGGTGGTGTGGCTGTCATCAAAGTCGGGGCTGCTACCGAAACCGAACTCAAAGATCGCAAACTGCGGATCGAAGATGCTTTGAACGCCACCAAAGCCGCCGTTGAAGAAGGCATCGTGGCAGGTGGTGGTACGACCTTGATTCATTTAGCCGATAAAATCGCTGACTTTAAAGCGGGTTTTACCGATCGCGAAGAACGTATCGGTGCCGATATCATTGCTAAAGCACTCGAAGCACCACTGCGGCAGATCGCCAATAATGCTGGCGTCGAAGGCTCTGTCGTCGTCGAACAAGTTCGCGCTGCTGCTAGCAATATCGGCTACAACGCCGCGACGAATGTGTTTGAAGATCTACTCGTCGCCGGGATTGTCGATCCTGCGAAAGTAGTCCGTTCTTCACTCCAAAATGCCGTTTCGATCGCAGGCTTAGTCCTCACCACTGAGGCGCTAGTCGTCGAGAAACCCGAACCCAAATCCGCTGCACCTGATATGGGCGGTATGGGCGGTATGGGCGGTATGGGCGGCATGGGCGGCATGGGCGGCATGGGCGGCATGGGGATGATGTAGTCCTTAGTTCCAAGCGTAAAGCAAAGAGGAGGCGATCGAGAGGCGATCGTCTCCTCTTTGTTTTATAAGGTAATGGGTAATACCAAATCCGCTCTACAAAGACTTCTTTTGCGATCGAAATCCCTTGCCCTCACCCCGCCATTGCCTCCGGCTCTGGCTCCCCTCTCCCAAGCTTGGGAGAGGGGTTGGGGGTGAGGGCAAGATCTATGCTTCATACCCCAATTCAGCAACGCCCCAAATTAATTCACTTTCGCTGTACTTAGAGGCAGAGTTATATAAACAGTAGTCTCATTGTCATCATTAGTATCTACCGAAAAACCCCCATCATAGATATCCACGATCTTTTTGACAACTTTAAGACCCAAGCCTAATTCTCGATCGTCAGCATTAGCGCGATCGATCGGTCGATCGATTGGATAATCAGAGCGACCATCTCTAATCCACAGGTGAAATGACCGATCGATCGCGCGACCGTAAATTTCGATCGGCACTCCAGGCTCAGAAAACTTAAAAGCATTATCCAATAGTTCTTTAACGATTAATTCACAGTGCTTGTCAGTTGCTGATACATTGGCAGGACTGAGATCGACGAGCAAGTCATTTTCGCGACTCAACCATTGAGCTTGGACGATCGAGATCTGCTCGACGATCGCTTTGAAATCACAAATTTCAGTGCTACTAGGGCTTTTTTTCTCGACGACAAAATCTAGATACGTCCAGAATTTATAAGTTGTTTTTTGGATATTACTTGCTGATTTATTAGCTAAATCTACTAAATAACGAACCTGATTTTTATTAAAACTTTCGAGATTGTCGCTGAGTTCGCCTAGTTGTTCTTGAATACTCGTTAGCGGTGTACTCAACTCAGTTACAAACCCGATCGCCAAATCACCAACCAATTCACCTAAATTATTTTCTAATGAAGTAATATTGTTTTGCTGAAGCCTGGATAATGATTCGATCCGATCGAACTGTTTTTTAGTTCGCATCATCGATCTGACTCGCGATCGGAGTTCGAGACCATCTACTGGTTTATTGATAAAATCATCCGCCCCAGCATCCAAACATAGCGCCAACACAGATTTCCCTGTCGCCGCTGTAATCACGATAATCGGAATCGATCGCCATTTTCGCATCAATCTCAATCGCTGACATACTGCCAATCCATCCATTCCCGACATCATCAAATCCAGCAGGATGACATCAGGACAAATTGTATCTACATTAGCAAGTGCTTCTTCGCCACTACTAGCATAATGTAGTTCGTATTTGTCACTTGCTAGCAGTGTTTCAATAACTTCAAAATTAGCTCGTTCGTCATCAATGACTAGAATTGAATGATTGTTCATAGCGATCGCATTACCCAAACTGCACCTATTATTTACCCATTTAGGGTAAATAAATTTTACTACGTTTTTGAGTAAATATACTATTTTTATTGCAGAAAGCTAGCGTATTTATTAATCTTCAAATTCCAAAACCGATAGTCAAAATAGACATCTAAAAATTTAGAATGTCGGCGATTTGTAGAGCGATCGATCGGCGAGATTCGTTGGCATAGCCTCTCTGCGCAGGCAGACGCTTCGCGTTGGCAACGCCTGCGCTTTGCGCTTACGGAACGAGAATCGAACTCAGTGGGGTGTTTAGTCGATCCGATCTTCAGATATCGACAGGACATGCAGCTACAAGTTATGTGGCTGTGGAACTTTGCTAACGGATAGTTTGAGGATACCCAAGATCGGCTTCAATCGATTCATTTTGCCCCAAATAAGCCAAGATCGGCAATCGACCAATCTCACTCATAAATCGAATCATCCCTAGATCCAGTCATCTGCGCTCATCTCGATGCCAATAGTCTGGCATAATCTGGCGGAAATAAACCATAACCCCCGATTGCATAACCATCATTGACTTCAATCAATACCGACGACTACATCCGATCGCTCCAAGTCTGGTAATCGCGGATCGTCCGATCGCTTGAAAAAGCAAGTTTTCCATCCCATTTTATGAAAGCCATCATAAGCGATCGCGCAATTTGCACTAGCAAATTCATCATCTTTATTCTTCAGAATATAAGCTTTCATGTTTTTAAAAAGACATCTATTTATGAACCTCAGCAGTAGAGCGGAAGTAGCCCAATGCTAATTATCGAGTCGATTCCATGTCAATTCATTATCTCGATCGATCTGCCAGCGCAGCAAGTTTGCCCTACGTCCGACATAACCACTGGTATCCCCGAGTGCCCGACGTGGCGCATTAGTTGCTAGATCGATCGCATTACTAACATCACAAATTCCCCATTTAACTAAGTTTTGGACGCCGACTAATAGCGATCGAGTCGTCCCTGAGAGCGTCCCATCTGCCAATCTTGCCGTACCATTAATTACTTCAATTTGGCGATCGTCCCAAGGATATTTCCCGTCGGGTAAACCTAACGGGGATAAAGCATCGCTGACTAAAAACAGTCCTTCGCTATACCTACCTGCTCGCACGAGTACCTTTAACATCGCTGGATGAACGTGCTGTCCGTCGGCGATAAATCCGCATTGAACTTGCGGATGAGTCAAGGCTGCACCTAACAAGCCCGGTTCCCGATGGTGCAATCCCGGCATCGCATTAAAAGCATGAGTCACCATCGATGCGCCGCTAGCGAATGCGCTCTGAGCCTGCTCGAAATTCGCCTGAGAGTGTCCCAAACTGACAATAATGCCCAAAGACCTCAGATAGGGGATAACCGAGCCTGTGCAGTCTAATTCTGGCGCCAGGGTAATTGCTTTGACTGTCTCAGTATATTCACTTAGAATTTCTGTAATAAATTTAATATCCAATGGCAGCAAGTAAGCTTCGGGATGCGCGCCCCGTTTTTGGGGATTGAGAAATGGCCCTTCGAGGTGAACGCCAAGTATTTGCGCGGTATCGGGACGCTGATGAGCGATGAATTTGGTAAATACAGTCAGCGATCGATGGATATTCTCGATCGAAGTCGTGACGATCGTTGGTAAAAATCCGTCTACGCCTTGCTGCCACAAAAAGTCACAGATTTGTCCCAGCCGAGGCAAATCCGCCATTTGCACGTCGGGAAATGCCAGTCCCAAGGCACCATTAATCTGAAGATCGACCCCGCCCAGCGAAATCCAGTCGCCCGCAGCGTCCACGATCGACAGATCGAGATCCACAAATCGATCGATTGCCACGATCTGCCGATCTCGAATGGCGATCTCCTGCAATCCGGCGGCTCCAGGTATCCGGGCGTTGGTAATTTTGTAATCGTTCATGGTGCTGACTCGGTAATGAGATCTCGGGATCGGTCGATCGTCAATATATCAATTTGTATCCTATCTGACTATTTTATCGATCTCGCCCAATGTTTAATTAGATCCACGAAAGTTGCTGGAGCCAAATCGACAATTTTCTCGATTCGATCGGGAGATCCAACGGTAGTTAATCTCGACCCAAGCTAACCGCGCTCACGATCGGCGTCTGTTTTAGAATACACAGTTTCTTCAATTTGTCAATTGAAATAGATAATTAGTTATGGTTTCAAAACTCAGCGCAAAACAACATAGATTTACAGAAAAAAGCTTCGATCGATTGCTTAGAAGGCTCTTGGCGATTAATTGGTATAGACAACTATCAGGCACTTGGCGCAATTGCTTGCCGATTGCCGCAGCAATTATCGTTTTTTGGAACTTTGCCGCAGTAGCTCAGAAAGCTCCACCAGACGCGATTAAAATGGCGGAAGAACTCAAAGTCAATCTCGACACGGCTTGGGTGACGATCGCCGCCATGCTAGTCATTTTTATGAATGCGGGTTTCTGCATGTTGGAAACTGGATTTTGCCGTGAGAAAAACGCAGTCAACGTCTTGGCAAAAAACCTGATCGTGTTCGCCCTCTCCAGCGTCGCTTTTTGGGTGATGGGATTTGGCTTGATGTTTAGCACAGGTAACGACTTCATCGGTACCGAAGGATTCTTCCTGACAGGCGCAGACAATAGTCCGGTAATGGGCGATGCTTACAAAGGCGCATTTACCGCGCTCAATTGGACGGGAGTACCTTTGAGTACTAAGTTCTTTTTTCAGCTAGCTTTTGCAGGTACGGCAGCGACGATCGTCTCTGGGGCAGTCGCCGAACGGATTAAATTTGCCTCGTTCCTGGTTTTTAGCTTGTTACTAGTCGCGATCGTTTATCCGATTACCGGACACTGGATCTGGGGCGGCGGTTGGTTGGCCGATATGGGATTTTATGATTTTGCTGGCTCCACTGTCGTTCACGCCGTTGGTGGCTGGTCGGCTTTGATTGGTGCGTGGATGCTAGGGGCAAGAATTGGTAAATACAATAGTGATGGTAGCGCCAATGCAATCCCCGGTCACAATATGAGTATTGCCACCTTGGGATGCTTGATTCTCTGGTTTGGCTGGTTTGGTTTCAACCCTGGTTCGACAATGGGTGTTTCAAGTGCGATCGGACACATTGCCGTGACGACAAATACTGCGGGGGCTTTCGGTGGGATTGCCGCGACGATCGTTGCTTGGGTAGTACTCGGCAAACCCGATCTCTCGATGATTATTAACGGAATTTTGGCTGGACTCGTGGCAGTAACTGCTTCCTGCGCTTGGATTAGCGTACCCTCAGCCGCAATTATCGGTACCATCGGCGGCATCTTGGTGGTCTTCGCAGTGAGCTTCTTCGATAAAATCAAGATTGACGATCCTGTCGGCGCAACTTCCGTGCATTTAATTAATGGGATCTGGGGGACTATAGCAGTAGGCTTGTTCAGTCAGGGCGATACATTTGGTGTGACCCCTGCGCCGAAACTTGGCACCTTTTTTGGTGGTGGTTTCGAGCAATTAGGTCATCAACTACTTGGGACGTTATCAGTCGGTGGCATAACTGTCGTGCTGTGTTTACTGTTCTGGGCAGTGCTAAAAGCGACCATGGGCATCAGAGTTACGCCAGAAGAGGAATACCAAGGACTGGATATCAGCGAACACGGGATGGAAGCATATCCCGGATCGTCGATTGGCGGCGGATCTGACTACAGCAAAGAGATCCACTCTGGGCGTAAATCTAGCCGTGGTAGTTCCCCATATCCTGAAGTAAGCGGTAATCTCTAAAGATCTCAGGACTAAATCTAGAAATTCAATCTAACAAAAAGACTAGGCTCATCCGCAGCCTAGTCTTTTTGTCTTTAAATATTTCCCCTATTCCCTATTCCCTACGCTAATACCATATGATGCTCATAGCTTTGAGTAATTACCCCGCAATTTCAAACTATGACATCTCCCCTCATCGGCATCATCATGGGTAGCGACTCCGACTTACCCACGATGACAGCCGCGATCGAAATTTGCGAGCAATTTGAGATCGCTCATGAAGTCGCGATCGTCTCAGCACATCGCACCCCCGAACGGATGGTCGAATACGCCCAAACTGCCCACCAGCGCGGCTTAAAAGTGATTATCGCGGGGGCGGGTGGAGCGGCGCATTTACCTGGGATGGTGGCGTCTTTGACCCCCTTACCAGTAATCGGCGTACCCGTACAAACTAAGACATTACAAGGCGTAGATTCACTGTACTCGATCGTCCAAATGCCCGCAGGTATCCCCGTTGCGACAGTAGCGATCGGTAATGCTACAAATGCTGGACTACTCGCCGTCCAAATCCTGGCAACACAAGACCCAAAGCTGTTAGCTCAAGTCATCTCCTATCGACAAAGCCTCAAAGAAATGGTGCTGGATAAACAAGCTAGGTTATCAGAAATCGGCTATCGCACTTACTTAAGCAAAGAGTAACGCGATCTGGGACTTCTCGATTGAAATGTAAGCAAGGATACATTTTTTCCAATCTAGCTTGCGTAATCTTGAGTTTATATAGCTTCAGCTAGCTTTTAGCAATGGTTTTCAGGTTTACCTGCGCGACTATAAATCGCAGTTTTACTTTTAGCCAGATTTTAGGCTAAGGGTCTCATGTCGATTCCAAATATCGATCGGCAATGGAGAACTTCAACATATATTTACTTGCCAACAGGTGCATTTTACCAGTTTATTTTCCCCGTCCTGCATCTAAATATCTTTACTAGTATCTGTTTTCCGCTTTTGGAGGCATAATTTAATGAAAGTCAGCAAAGGTAGATTTAGCGGTCGATCTTCTCGTCGATGCGGTTCTGCATCCAACTTTGGTTTAGTGAGTAGTAAAATACTCAAGCGCTCGATCGCCAATTGTGCGGGTTTATTGACAAAAGTCCGATCTGTGGCAACAAATTCCCAGCAAAATGTCAATTCGGGGTTAGAGCCATTACCAACTCACACCCGCAGCGGTCGCAGACTCGATAATTGGAGACGATTGGGTCAAAGATTACAAGATCCGGAATGGCGCAGGTATGGCTACCTGCTACTGTTCTCTAAATTCGTGGCGATTGTGGTGCTTGCTTTGGTAGCAATACCGATCGTCGCACACATTGTCGGATCGCCCGTGCTAGCCGCAGACCCAGTTATCAAAGCCAATGATATTGTCAATCCGATCAATACCTTGTGGACATTGCTCGCCGCATTCTTGGTATTTGGAATGCAGGCGGGATTTACGATGCTGGAGGCAGGATTCTCTCGTTCTCGCGAAACTGTCAACGTGTTGATGGAGTGTATCGTCGATACCTGTTTGTGCGGCATTCTGTTCTATGCGATCGGTTTTGCCTTTATGTTTAGTACTGGCAACGGGTTTATCGGCGGCAATTGGTTTTTCTTGCAAGGTGCGCCAGCAACTTATGGGTCTACAGGCGTTGCCTTCTTAGCGTACTGGCTATTTCAATTTGCCTTTGCCGATACCTGCTCGACGATTACTTCGGGAGCAATGCTCGGTCGGACGGGATTTGTCGGCGATCTGCTGTACAGTACTGGCGTTTCTGGCTTTATTTATCCAATTATCGGACATTGGGTCTGGGGGCCAGATGGATTTCTGGTATCGATGGGTAGTGAAAATAACTTTCTACCTTTTGTGGGTACTGGTTTTCGGGACTTTGCTGGATCGGCAGTCATTCATACCGTCGGCGGGATTATCGCGCTGGCAGGTGCGATCGTGCTGGGGCCTCGTCTCGGTCGGGTATTCAAGCGGGATGGCGGCGGCCCGATGCTGCCTCACGATTTGACGATCGCCGCGATTGGCGGTCTGATTTTGTGGTTTGGCTGGTATGGTTTTAACCCTGGTTCTACACTGTCGGCGATGGATTTTCAGGGTACGGCGCGAGTTGCCGCCAATACTACCCTTGCCGCTTGTGCGGGTGGGCTGTCCGCCATGTTCGTTGGCTTTCCCAAGACCAAGAAATGGGATCTTAGCTATACCGTCAATGGTTTCCTGGCTGGATTGGTGTCGATTACCTGTCCATGCTATTGGGTAAATCCCACAGGTTCGATTCTCATCGGTGCCATCGGCGGCGCGATCGTGGTTTGGGGGATCGATTTACTAGAATGGCTGCGGATCGACGATCCGATCGGTGCAGTTCCCGTTCATGGCTTTTGTGGCATTTGGGGCACGTTAGCGCTCGGATTTTTTGCAACGGGTGAATTCGGCGCAACTGGGCCATTTGCCCCCGACAATTCAGCTCCAGTGCAAGGGCTACTCTATGGTGGTGGGATGCAGGTATTGACTGCCCAATTTATCGGTAGTGCGATCGTCACTCTTTCGGCTTTTTCGCTCGGAATGGCTTTAATGGCTGCCGTGAATCTGACTGGCACACTCCGGGTTTCCCAAGAGGGCGAATTAGAAGGCATCGACGTTCACGAACATGGGATACCAGCTTATCCTGAGTATGTCATCCAACCAACTGCTGCCGCGCAATCTTCCTACGAATCAGAAGGAACCAAGCGAAAATTCGGTACAGAATAAAGGTCTACTGAATATTTATTCGATCGATCCTATTAAAAGGCAGGGGTAGTTACTGATTACCCCTGCTTTTATTTGTAGTAGTGACTTACCGCATAATTCAGCCGCCAATCTTAAAATTTTGTTGCGTTCTATCCGATCGATCTGGTGGTACTCGATAATGCTAAAGCTGAAGTTTAAATAAATGTATTCTGCCATACAAAATTTTTGGTGCAAACACAAAATTGTCCCACAGCGATACATAATTCCTCTGATTCAAATACTCTGGTGTGAAAGGATAGAACGAGTGTTCAAAAAAATTCTGCTTGTATGTTTAATGGCTTTGTGGGTACTCAGTGGCCCCATGATGGGAAATGCGCTAGCAGATCCAGTGAAGACTCCCGCAATGGATCTAGATGGAATTAATACTGGCGATACCGCGTGGATGCTCGTGTCATCAGCATTGGTACTATTGATGACTCCCGGATTGGCATTTTTCTATGGCGGTTTGGTGCGTTCTAGGAACGTTCTCAATACCATGATGATGAGCCTAGTCTTGATGGCAGTAGTCGGTGTAACTTGGATTCTCTGGGGTTATAGTATTGCCTTTTCACCGGACGAGGTGATCCGAGCCGCAGATGGTACCATCAAGCAAATTAATACCAATCCGCTGTTTGGGAACTTAAATTGGTTTGGGCTAAACAATGTTGCCTTTGACAAACCCGACCCAGTTGGATATGCACCGACGATTCCCCACCAATTATTTATGGTGTATCAGATGATGTTTGCCATCATTACGCCAGCGCTGATTTCTGGTGCAATTGTCGAACGGATGAGCTTCAAAGCTTACTTCTGGTTTATTGTCATCTGGTCTTCAGTTCTTTATGCACCCTTAGCTCACATGGTCTGGGGCAAAGGTTATCTGGGTGCGACCCTCGGTGCGCTCGATTTTGCTGGCGGTACGGTAGTGCATATTAGCTCTGGTGTATCAGCCGTCGTCGCCGCTTGGATGATCGGCCCTCGCAGAACCTACCCCAATCAACCAGCAGCACCGCATAATGTGCCATATGTGCTGCTAGGGATCGGACTGTTGTTCTTCGGCTGGTTTGGATTTAACGGTGGTAGCGCTTTAGGTGCTAATGGTTTAGCGGTGGTTGCATTTGTCACTACTGCTGTTTCTAGCTGTGCTGGTGGCTTGATGTGGATGGTTTTAGAGTGGGTATTGCGGATGAAACCTACTGCGGTAGGGATTGCGAGTGGTTTCTTGGCTGGCTTGGTCGGTATTACACCTGCGGCTGGTTTTGTGACTCCTTTAGGTGCAATTTTGATTGGTTTAATTACTGCAACTTGCTGCTTTTTCGCAGTCAGTTTACGTGCCAAACTACAGTTTGATGACTCGCTCGATACCTTCCCCGTTCATGGTGTCGGTGGTACTGTCGGCGGTTTGCTAACTGGGATCTTTGCAACCAAATCTGTCAATGCCGCAGGTGCTGATGGTTTACTATTTGGTGGTGGCCCCGATTTATTAGTTAAGCAAATTATCGCGACGGTTATTACTTATGCGATCGCAGCGGCTGGTACCTTTATCATCATCAAAGTTCTGAGCTTGGTAATGGATCTCCGTGTCAAACCCGAAGCAGAATATCAAGGTTTGGATATCAACGAACATGGTGAAGAAGGCTACGGCGAAGAGTTCGCTGCTGGTCTAAGTTTGGCTGAAAAAGAAGGCTAACAAGTTAGTCTTTAGTCAAGTTTTGATGGCGCGCACAAACGACCATCATTCATAATTTCAGACTTAACAATTGAATTTAAACAAGGGTCACTGGTTGAATTCAACCAGCGACTTTTTTATTTTAAATCATCAATTCATACAATACGTTCGCTTTTGGTTAGCAACTTAAAATACCAATACTGAGCTAACTCTTTAATCGGAAACAGTAGATAAGTTAGCGGATTAATTGTGATAATAATATTCCGAAAACCTCGCTGGGCTAGAAAAATAATTGCCCGTGCGACCCAAGGGGCAGACATCACACCATATGGATTTAATTGACTTTTGAACGGGCCTAATACTAACTTCCTGATCGTGCAGGGCGAATCAAAACGTAAAAGTATAATCAGGTCGCCCAGAGTGCGTTTGGATAATTCGTACAACGGACTAAAAGCGGGATTTACTTCCGCTTCTGAAGTATTAATCCACAGTTCCTTGCTTTCTCGATCGCCCTCGCTCGTTACGGTACTCAAAAATAATTCGGCAATTCGGATTGTTGAAAAAGTATTGACTTCAAATGACTTATTAATTGCGGTAAAAG
Organism: Chamaesiphon sp. OTE_20_metabat_361; assembly: GCF_031364565.1. Classification (NCBI taxonomy): domain Bacteria; kingdom Bacillati; phylum Cyanobacteriota; class Cyanophyceae; order Gomontiellales; family Chamaesiphonaceae; genus Chamaesiphon; species Chamaesiphon sp. OTE_20_metabat_361. The sequence goes on along the minus strand of NZ_JANLWO010000030.1, from coordinate 2,982 downwards.
AGCGATCGCCGTAGACATTAACACCGTGATTGACAATCAAAATATCTACGGCTTGCAGGTGAGGTAATAAGTCAGATTCCGCTCCCAACTGCCATAACAAACCAGTAACGCCCACTGGAAAAATCGTACTCAAATTAGTTGTAATAGCGATAACATTGGCACCTTGAATAGACAATTCCTCCACCAATCCTCGACCCAAAGCCCCAGAAGCGCCAGTAACTGCCACGACTTTGCCGATTAACGATTGGGTGCTATTAGTGTCGATCGATTGAGGTAGATTAGCTGCCATAACTAAGAGGATGTCTGAAAAGATTTTGTGTCTTCGATCGTAGACCCCAATCCCCCTTGGAAAGGGGGACTTTGAATCCGGTTCCCCCCTTGGAAAGGGGGGCTAGGGGGGATTTCTAGGGTTTAAGCTTAACAAAATAGACTTCTTAGACATCCTCTAAGCATTAATTTGATACATTTGAAGATTTCATCCTAGCGCGGATTAACAATCGATAATTGCGATTGTCGCTAGGGAAAGATCGCTACACCCGGCGATCTCACCCCCTAAATCTATTACCTGACGCAGGTAATCTAAGGCGGCGGTGGTAATAATTTCACCAGGGACGATCGTCGGAATGCCCGGTGGATACGGACAGATGGATTCAGCACTAATTTTACCAATCGCATCCTCGATCGAGACTTGCAGATGTGGCGATCGATCTGCTTGGCGCGGTGTCATCGCCATCGTCGTTAAAATACCGTCCGGCGGCACGATCTCGGGTAATTCTAAAGTGCAAGTTTGACGATAATTTATGGCTAACTCATTAAATGCCGCCACTAATCGATCGATATCGGCTAGCGTATTCCCTAAACTAATAATAAACGTTAAATGTCGCAAAGATGGCAATTCGGCGACGACACCAAATTTGTCAGTTAAAATTTCATCGGCGGCAAAACCAGTCAGGTTCAAACCCGTGACTGTGACTGTCAAGCGAGTCGGATCGAAATATTTACAGCCTGGAGTAGTGGGATCTAATTCGACTACCGTCAGTCCCTCGATTTGGGAGATCTTTGCTCTAGCAATATTAGCAAGCTCGATCGTTTGCGACATCAATTCGTTGCCATGTAGCGCCATTTGTTGACGCGCGGCATCCAGAGACGCTAATAGTAAATAACTCGGACTTGTAGTTTGGATCGATCGCAAAACTCGGCTGACTCGATCGCGATCGATGCGATTAATATTGATATGCAGCATCGCTGATTGTGTCAGCGAACCCAGTAACTTATGCGTCGATTGCACCGCCAGATCTGCGCCCAAACTTAATGCTGATGGTGGTAAGTCAGGATGGAAGCCAAAATGTGCCCCATGCGCCTCATCGACTAGCAACGGCAAATCGTAACTGTGAACGATCTGTGCGATCGCCCCCAGATCGCCCCCTGCGCCGTAATAAGTCGGATAGACTAACATCACACCCTTAGCATCGGGATGTCGCTCCAGCGCCAATTTAACTGCCTCTGGAGTAACGCTGTGGGTAATGTCCAAGGCTCGATCGTAGACTGGATCGATAAAAATCGGCATCGCCCCCGCATGAATGACACCGGAGATCGCCGAGGAATGGATATTCCGGGGCAAAATAATCTTGTCTCCATCCCCGCAAGTTGCCAAAATTGCCGCGATGACACCAGCCGTCGAACCATTCACCAAAAACCAAGTTTGTTGCGCTCCGAATGCCGATGCAGCTAGAGTTTGGGCTGATTCTATCGCGCCATCAGGTGCGTGGAGATTGTCCAATCCTGGCAACTCTGGCAAATCCCAGCCGAAAACATCAGCTCCCCACGGCTGTTTTAGCAGCGGATTCATCCCCGTCCCGCGCTTGTGTCCCGGCGTGTAAAATGGGGCGTGAGATTTATTCACCCACGCTTGTAGTGCATCGACGATCGGTGTTTGAGATTGGTTCAATTTGTTCATTGGCAGCGCAAAAATATTCCGATAGACTTCAAAATATCTATAGAACCCATTTGGGTTCTGGTAGGTTATGTATACTTTAAAGGTCGAGATGATTATTTTATGGGTTATTTAGAGACTGCCGCTCAGTTCTATACTGAAGTCGCTCAAACGCCAGAAGTTGGCTTGTGCTGCGTGCAAAGTACGCCATTGCAACTGCCAGGACTGCACGTTCCCGACATCATGCAGGAGATGAATTATGGTTGCGGAAGTACCGTGCATCCAACGGAATTGGTAAACGAGCCGACGGTGTTGTATGTGGGCGTGGGTGGCGGCTTGGAGGCTCTCCAGTTTGCTTATTTTAGTCGGCGGGTGTCGGGGGTCATCGCGATCGATCCGGTGGCCCAGATGCGCGATGCGGCAGCGCACAACCTCAAATTAGCGGCTGAATCGAATGATTGGTTCGAGCCGAGTTTTGTGGAAATTCGATCGGGTGATGCTTTTAATTTACCAGTGCCTGATGCGTCTGTAGATGTCGTCGCCCAGAATTGTTTATTTAATATCTTTGAACCCGCAGATCTCGATCGAGCATTGGCCGAAGCTTATCGCGTACTCAAACCAGGTGGTAGACTGCAAATGAGCGATCCGATCGCGACTCGTCAGATCCCCTTACACTTGCAGCAGGACGAACGCTTGCGGGCGATGTGTCTCTCTGGGGCGATGACTTATGAGGAGTATACGCAGCGGATTATTGCTAATGGGTTCGGACAAATCGAAATTCGGGCGCGCCGTCCCTATCGATTATTGGATGCAGCTAGTTATCAACTCGATCGACATTTACTGTTAGAAAGTCTCGATTCGGTTGCTTTTAAAGTGCCGATTGCTGACGATGGTGCCTGTGTTTTTACTGGAAAAACGGCAATCTATTCAGGTAAAGAATCTATTTTTGACGATCGAGCCGGACATATCTTACCACGCGGTATTCCTGCTGCTGTCTGTGACAAGACAGCAGCCAAGCTATTCGATTTAATTCCTAATGAATGTATCAT
>NZ_JANLWO010000192.1:0-3586 GCF_031364565.1 Chamaesiphon sp. OTE_20_metabat_361 | reverse complement strand
TTTCCGATCGACTAAAGCCTCAATCTCAGGATTTTTCTTCAGTTTGGCGGGGATGGCTTTGAGGGTTTTTCCGGCTTTGGTAATGGTAATTTCGGGGGTGCCTGTGGTGGTGATGCTCAGGGAGATGGTGGTATCCTCGATCGCAACTACCTGCGGTTTTTCTACCAAATCGGCAATGGCGGCGGCTTCCATCGCCCATTGGAGCCGTTGCGGATCGGCGAATCCGGCGGTGCGGGCGAGGTTTTCCATGCCGATTTCGACGGCGAGTTTTTCGCTGGCGCGGCGTTGGGAGCCAAATTTTTTGCTGGTGCGAAGGAATTCTTGGTAGATCTGGTAGCGTTTGAGGATGTCGGGTTCGCGTTTTTTGCCTGGATCTAATGGGCACAAGCCGAGGGCGCGGATGGAGTCTTGATGGCGTTTTTTGGCGATGCGATCGAGTAATTCTCCTTTCTCGATCTGCCCTAACATGGCATTAGCAAACTGTTTGGCGCGTTGGTGTCCGCTGCCGTTGGAGGCATATTGAGCGGCTTTATCCAACTGTTGCCAGCGTGCTGCGCCCAAGGTAGCATAAACCCGCCCAAACCATTCCACATCGACGGCTCCATCGACTAAACTATTCGCCGAGAGCGGAGTTCGTTCGGCAATTTGGGCAACCCAGATCTCTCGCACATCTTGTTCGACCGACCAATTATTATCTTTAGTATGGGCATGAATCCACCAGACTCCTTCGGCAAAGCCAGGGAGATCGATGGCTTGTTGGATATAATTCACCCATTGAGGCGCGAAGAAGGCAAATTGAATCAGCTTTTCTTCACTAATTTTCGCGGCTCTGACTTGGCGGGCAAATTCTACAGGGGTATCGTTACTGGCGGGAAAGCTAATCCGCATCAAGTGGCTCATCACGGCGGCTTTGCTCTGGTTGCCGTAAGTATAGCCACGCACGAAGGTGGCATTATCTAAATTCTGTAATAGTTTAACGATCGTGGGAATACCTTCAATCGATCTTAAATCCAGTGCTGCATTAGTCGCCGCCGTGGGTAAATCTCCGCGTTGACATTCAATTTCGAGAATGCGATCGCGACAAATATTTGCACATTCGATCGCGATATTCAGGACTGGATCTAGATCTGTTAGTTTCCGCCGCGTGAGATTTTTGAGGTCGGGAAAATTATTTCTCAGATGCTGAATTGGAGTAGCATTTTCTGGTGTTTCTGACTCAAATCGGTTGCCTAATAGATAGTAAATAACATCTGCACTGCTGGCAAAACCCAAACGGTGAGCGATCGACAAATCTGTCAGACTTACAGCTCTACCGTAGCGAATGAGACGGTACCAAATACTCCCGTCGATCCAATTAATCATTTGCCACCACCGCCGAAAATGTTTGTCAGATGCTTCTCCGTTTGGTCGTGCAAAGCTCTTAACAACCGCAATAAAATTTTCTAAATCATAGGTGTCAATCTGTTGAGATGGTGAGTCGATTGCGATCGATCTTTCCAATTCGAGTGGATCTGCCAGTGTTGCTAAAACATGTGCTAGTAAGTCTAGACGAAACTCAATTTGTTGAGGCAGAGGATGTAAATAAAGCAACCACTTAATAATGCGATCGACTAACTCTGGATAGCGCAAATCTAACTTAATTCCCTCGAAAGATCGATCTAAGGCGGTGCGTAATCCATAGTATGGAGAATTTTGATAATCTAAGTAACCTTTTTCTGCTAGTTTTCCAGATCTATCGATACTTGCATAGTAGCGAGGCGCAATTGCTCGAATTAGTTCTAAACCGTCTTCATCTCTATGTCGATTGCTCTGATACCAGTTCTCCCAGACATCCAAGAGGAGAACCATTGCTAAGTTTTCATCACGGGATAGATTGGGATTTAAAGAAGGAAATTGCCAAGTTAAATTACCAAGCAAATATTCAACATTTTCGCCGGAATAATCCTTAATTTGAACCGGAGTTTGACTGTGTTTGTGAATCAGTTCATCGATCGCCACTAAAGTACTTTTCGCCGCAGCCGTATTTATTTCGACGGGATTGGTGCAAGTTACTGGTTCGGGTACATGTAAATCTGCTATGTTTACTAATCCTAACGCATTTCGCAGCGTGACAGACTGAGACTTTTTGACGAAAACTCTCTCTAATAATTGAGTTTCGGCGGTGGTAATCTTATCGCCCCATGTGGTTTGATAGGTTTTGGCGATCGATTGGCACTCAGTTACCAATCGATTCCCCTTGACTAATTCTGCGACTAATTCCAATCCAGCTTGTCGCTGTAACTTATCTTTTGCTGCTAATAATAATCGGGCATAATCGATCGCATCTTCATCCGATTGCTTGAGTAATAAACCTAAGATTCCCTGACGTAGATCGCTAGATTTACGAGTTAGCAAGCCGATTAAATGGGTGGCTTCAGATTTGGCAATATGGCATTTTTTGAGTATTTCTAAAACCTGTTGGCGCACATAGCTACTAGCATCGCCAGCGAGGTTAAATAAGGTATCGCGAATTTCTGCGTCCCACGGCTGAATCTTCGCCAGATCTCTGGCGATGGTTGCCCGTTGATAAGATTCAGCAGCGGCTAGATAAGGAATCATCAGTTTGGGCGATCGATCGCCCAACCATCCACGTAAAATCTGGACGACAGCCTCTTGAGAAACAGTCAGTTTCATCCACTCCCAAACTAATTGGGGTAATTGCTTGGATTTGACTGCCCAACGGGGGAAAATAGCGACGATGCGATCGAATAGTTCCGGCGCAGCCTGTAATAATTCCTGGCTGGCATAAGCAGAATTTAATGCTAACCAAGCCACTCGATCGTCGGGATCTTCGATTGCGCTTAATATTACCAATCTTGATGGATGTAGATCCAGTTGCTTGAGACAGTGAATCGCTACTAATCGATGGCTGGCTTGGGAATGCTGGAGGAGAGTTTTGGCAGATTCGATCGCTTGGAGGGCATCGATAAACGCGATCGACCATAGAGCCAAATATACCGTCTGTGCATCATCGCTGGCGAGGGCGGCTTGTTGCTGGTTGGCATCGCTGAGAAACTCTAAAACTTGCGCGATAATCGCCCGCGCTGGTTTCTCTTGCAATACGTCCAAATCGAACCCAAACCAGACATCTACCGCCCGAAGTGTCGCCGCAAACCGAATTAGATTTTCGTCCAAAATCAGCCTCAACATCCGCTGATACGCGATCGGATGTGCCTCATCTACGCATTCTAAAATCGTCTGGCGCAAGCCCTCTTGACGCTGGGCGGCAACGAGTAGCTTTTCGACAAATTCCCAACCTTCAGGGCGATTTGCCAGCAGGAGCGATCGAGTCACATGTCGCCCCATCGCGCCGATTTCATGTTCGCCTTTGGCTGAAGCGATGAGAATATCGAAAATTTCTTGCCCTAGCTTATCGCCAGCATCAATGGCTGCGGCAAATAGATAGCCCAAAATGTCGCCGTTGTAGCCCAAGTACGGACACCAGCTAGCCAGCCAAGCTAGATCGACATCGTAGCCATTAACCACGTCTAACAAGCGTTGAAACCACCAGGTGCGTTTCGGAAGATAAGCATCGGCTGTCGGTGCG
>NZ_JANLWO010000120.1:0-2378 GCF_031364565.1 Chamaesiphon sp. OTE_20_metabat_361 | reverse complement strand
CTTTGACTAAATCGCAACCACTTAAATTAGCCCGAATTAAATTGGCATCGCTAATATCCGCCCACCGTAAGTCAGCTCGCGAGAGATCGGCACCTGCTAACATCACCCCCAAATCGATGACACGCACGCCATGTAGGCGATCTTCATCATAACCGCCATCACCATCTAAGATCGCTCGACCGAGCCTGCGATCGCGCCTAAGTGGTGTCAGGAGCTTGGACTGAGATAGGAACCGCAGCACTTTAGCTTTACCCGCAGCATCGATACTCCCGAGCAGCGCCGCCGTGCGTCCTGCGGCAAAGGCTTGCTCCTGCGGCCAATCTTCGAGGAAACCATCGTCATCGAGCACGAGATCGGAAATCCCCTGAAAATAGGTATCGATCGTCTGCTGTTGAGTGAGCACGTTTTGTTGGGTAGTAAGTCGATTCTGCTCGATCGTCAGGTCGCGCGAGATAATATACTGTCGCCAAGCAATATATACTGCTAAAATAGCAATCAAAATCTGACCGAATGCGCCACCCCACTCGCCTGAAGCACCGACAGCATTCCAATCGATCCGATCGGAAAAGCTACTGACATACTCAAAAAATTCGAGAATCTGGAGCAAGCCGACTAGCGCAATCAGGACGGTAATCGAGGCAACTAATTGTAAGCGTTGCGCTGGCGAGAGTGAATCTAGCAGTTCCTGTCGAATACCGCGATAGATAATTGGAATTGATAATACTAGTGCGATCGCACATCCAGCGGCAGCAATCCAGGTGTTGTTGAGCCATAATCCGCACACCATAATGGCGATCGCTATCAGATTTCCCCAGATTGTCATGTTCTATGCAAAATACCTAGTCGATCGGGTTGGGATAGTTTTATTTTTTAGTCTCTATGATGTCATAATAACATTTTTTGTTCGCATTCAAAGGGTTAGTTTTTTTATCAAGATGACAAAAATTATATTTAAGTTACTTGGAGTTGCTTTAATCGCAACTATTGGCGGTGCCTATTATGTTTGGCAACAAGCGATTCAAGTACCTGAAGAATACAGTAAAGCTAATACCGACGAAAAAATAGATAGTCAGTCTCTACCATTGCAACCGAGTCAAATTACCGAACGTGCCGCAGTCACCAAGCAAAAGATCTCAGCACCGATCGAGCGCGCTCGATCCGGTCAAAAAGTGAATGTCAAACTTAGCGATCGAGACCTGAATAACTTAGTAGTAGCAAAGCTCGCAACTTCACAGCAAAACAAGCAAATCCCGCTCGGAATTAAAGGCATCAAGACAAATATTAAAGACGGCAAGATTTATACAGGTGCAATGGTTAATCTGGACAAATTAACACATAACGGTCAACCCGGCAGCCAAACGGCAGCTTTAGCGAAGCTGACCGATAAATTAACCTTTTTAAAAGGTCGAGATGTCTATATCGGGGTGGTTGGTAAACCTACACTTACAGGCGATCGGATTGAGTTTGCATCGGACACTCAAATCAAGGTCGGCAACATGAATTTCACGATCGCCCAGTTAGCCGAAAACCTGGGTGTATCCGCAGAAAAACTCCAACAAACGATCGATCTTCAATTGCAGCAACAGAACCTTAAAGTCAATCGGATCGATATTAGAAATAATGGACTTGAAATCGAAGGTTCAAAGAAATAGCCAAGCTAGTTATCAAATTAATATTACTGTTGCAGGTCTGAAAAATAGTAGAGGATTGAATGTTTTAAGCCCTAAAACCTAAAACCTAAAACCTAACATCTACCTAAAGGATCGCGAATACAACTATAATCTGTGGTTGGCAAGCCCATACATATTTTAGGAGTTCACGGTGGAACGGACATTTATCGCAATCAAGCCCGACGGCGTTCAGCGTGGTTTAGTTGGTGAAATCATTCGGCGGTTAGAAACCAAAGGCTTTACCCTCGTTGCCTTAAAATTATTGCACCCCAGCCGTGCATTAGCCGAACAGCATTATGCCGTTCACAAAGAAAGACCTTTCTTCAGCGGTTTAGTTGATTTTATTACTTCCGGCCCAGTCGTAGCAATGGTCTGGCAAGGCGATGGCGTCGTCGCAGCCTCCCGCCTGACGATCGGAGCTACCAATCCCTTAGTATCGCCTCCCGGCACGATTCGCGGCGATCTGGGCATCAATATCGGTCGCAATCTGATTCACGGTTCCGACGCTGTGGAAACCGCTCAGAGCGAAATTGCACTGTGGTTTAAAGAAGAAGAATTAGTCAGTTGGACACCTACAGTATCCCCTTGGGTGGCGGAAAAAACACCGACTGAAGTCGTTGCTGGTGGTACAACGTCTGCCTACGCAGACTGGACGTTACAGACTGCGTAGCCAGACTTGGCAACACTAGCCGCGACTTCCAGACGCTA
>NZ_JANLWO010000032.1:0-2561 GCF_031364565.1 Chamaesiphon sp. OTE_20_metabat_361 | reverse complement strand
GACAAAATTGGCAAGCTGGTGTTGTCGGTATGGCGCGATCGGGGATTTGCTCGTCGATAGTTTGCGTTAGCATCTGTTTTCTCTAGCCCATAGTTAGTGAATAGTGAATAGTGAATAGCGAAAAGTGAATAGTGAATAGTGAATAAAAAGATTGTATTTTTACTTTCGCAGGAGGTCGATTAGGCGATCGCCATAAATCGCGCGATGGTGTCGGTGGTGACTTGGCGCATGTCGTCCCCAGTTTGATAACACTTAGTCCAGTCTACGATTTGTGCTAGCGAGTCTTCTAGCGACAGCTTGGGTTGCCAGCCGAGTTTGAATCGCGCTTTGGAACTGTCCAAGGTTAAGGAAATATGCTCGTGAAATCGAGCGCCAGGAGCTAATTCCCACTGAGCATCTTCACCCCAGCGGGCGAGGAGGTGTTCCACGAGCCAACCGACTGGTTGAACTGAAGATTCAGCGGGGCCAAAATTCCACGCTTGGGTAAATGCGGTACCTTTGGTGGCTAGATTTTCGGCTAAGATCAGGTAGCCATTGAGCGCATCGAGGACGTGTTGCCACGGACGAATCGCCTGGGGATTGCGAATCTGGAGCGGTTGGTGATGTAAGAGCGATCGCACCAAATCGGCTACTAAACCGTCGGCTGTCCAGTCCCCACCCGCAATCACATTCCCCGCACGTGCTGTAGCGATCGCGACGCCATGTTCGGCATATTGGGCGGGATTGAAAAATGAATCCCGATAAGCTGCTGTCACCAGCTCCGCACAAGCTTTGCTACTGCTATAGGGGTCGTAACCGCCGAGCGGATCGGTTTCTCGATACCCCCACACCCATTCTTTGTTGTCATAGCACTTATCCGAAGTGACGATGACCGCAGCACCCACGCCGCCAACTTGGCGAATCGCTTCGAGCAGGTGGACTGTCCCCATGACGTTAGCGCGGTAGTTAGTCACCGGGTCGAGATAGGAGGTACTGACTACCGACTGTGCTGCTAGATGTAGGACGATCTCGGGACGAAAGTCAGCCACGACGCGGTAGAGCTGCTCGTAGTCGGCAATATCGCCCACCACCGAAGTCATCCCCTCGGCGACGCGAGCGACTGCAAACAGACTGGGATCTGTCGGTGGCGGCAAGGCATATCCTAATAATTCAACGCCCACGGATTGTAGCCACAGGGAGAGCCAACTTCCCTTAAAGCCCGTATGTCCGGTGAGTAATACGCGTTTTCCTTGCCAAAACTTGAGATTCATCATCACATTTCTCAATAGAACAGCAGCAGCTTGTCTGGAAATTAACAAAAAAATTGCCCGAGCTATGCGTGAAAATTAGAGCCGATCTTAGTAAATATTGATGTGATTTCGATCGCAATTGACCGACGAAAACTTATACGCCGATCGGATCGTAATGATGGCAACTGGCAGGGTGCCCGTGTTGAAACCGATGAAGTGTGTTAAAAATTATTTAGACTATTCTGACGAGCACAGGTCTGTCTGAGCTTACTACACAGCTCGTTACTAACTTACAGTAATCCTTTTTAAGCTAATAGAATGGTTTGCAAAAATCATTAGTCATTTTGCTGAATGAATATCTCAGTACACTTTGCGAAAAAGATGAAGTTAGTAAAAAAAATCGTTATTTAATTATTTTTTACGCATATTGGCTTAATTGGAAAATATCTAAAATGTGAGATATTAGAAAATCATTGACTACAAATTGGCTGGATGCAACGGTAAGTCAAGATCGATGCGATCGCATCAATTTTCCTGAAAATATGGATGGAAATTATGTCTAGCTCTCAAGAGCCAATGAAAACTCCAGTCGCACTTTTAATCTTTAATCGGCCAGAGTGTACCGAGCGAGTCTTTGAGGCAATCCGCCAAGCCAAGCCATCCCAGCTCCTGGCGATCGCGGATGGGCCACGCCCGGATCGACCCGACGATATTGCTAAATGTGCTGCGGCGCGGGCGATTATCGATCGCGTCGATTGGGATTGTGAAGTTTTTAAAAACTATGCCGATACGAATTTAGGGTGTGGCGTGCGTCCGGCGACGGGGATTAGTTGGGTATTCGATCGAGTCGAAACCGCAATTATTCTCGAAGATGATTGCATTCCCCATCCCGATTTTTTTCGATTTTGCGATGAATTATTAACCCGTTATCGCGATGACGATCGCGTCATGCACATTTCTGGTAACAACTTTTGGGCGAGTAAATATCAGCATGAAGATAGTTATCTGTTTTCTCGCTACACGCTTTCCTGGGGCTGGGCGACATGGCGACGGGCATGGCAACATTATGATTATGACATGAAAAATTGGTTGCAAATGGCACCCGATCGACAGCACCAGTTACTCCAAGATTTATTAGGCGACGAACATGCCGTGAAGACTTGGGCGCGAATTTTTCACGATGTCAGCTCCCGAGATTTAGGTTGTTGGGATTACCAGTGGACGCTGGCTTGCTGGCTCCAAGGTGGCTTAGGAATCGTGCCCCAAGTTAATTTGGTGACAAATATTGGCTTCGATGCCGATGCGACACATACGCGATCGGCAGACACAAAT
>NZ_JANLWO010000029.1:0-4144 GCF_031364565.1 Chamaesiphon sp. OTE_20_metabat_361 | reverse complement strand
CGGGCATGAACGTCGATCGCCACCCAGACTTCAAAGGGTGCTTGAGTTCCAATCCCATGAAACTGGAGGGCAGAGAGCAAACAAATTACCCCATGCTCCACCCGCTGACTGGCAACAGCGAGACTATGATATTCGGTGAGTTCGGCATCAATATAGGTGTACATCCCCCGACCAGATTTGAGCAGTACGCCCCGATCTACCAAGCGGCGCAGATCTTCTGGATGAATGCCACCTGCAATCGCATCGCGAGTCCGAATCGTACTTTGAGATTTGGCAAGATTGAGAATTCGTTGCTCCAGAGGAGATGCTGCTTCAACGCTCCGATTTGACTCCATGAATAACGTAGGTAAATATTCACTATTACCGACATTATTACATGTTTCGCTCGAAAGTACTCAAATCCTTTCCAATGCGCTGCGGGAGCCAATGGTTGTGTCGTACTCCTTCGCTACGGTGCGATCGTGACATTCAACCTCAGTATGGAGGAAGAAAGCAAACTACTCAAAACGATCGAGTCCCACATTCGCGAACCCCTCAAAGCTACAGCATCGGAAGTGCTAGCAATCGCATTTCGCCCGAAGGTGAATGAGCGACTGGAAAGTGAAATCCTCTGGTTGCAAGAATGCAGTACGGAACGCTTACAAATTGTGGCTGAGGCTTTGGGCAAAAGTGTCGTACTAGAATATTACGAGCAGGAAGTATCGCTCCTATTTGAAAGTATCAAGCCGTTCACTACTGCCATTCAAGGGAAAAACCTCCGTCCGCCCAAGGAGAAAGAATTACTTAGCTACATTGGCGGCTTGTTGCTGATCCAGCAAAAAATGCTCGGCATTGTTGAAGTAGGCGAAAGACCCGATCCGACTTGGGATCGTCCAGAATTAAGCCGCTTGTACTTGCGCCTTGAAGATGAATACGAACTACGCGAGCGATTGGTTGCGCTAGAGCAAAAGTTAGCACTGATTTCTAAAACCGTAGAAACCGCCCTGGGGATGATGCAGCGCAGCAGCAGCCACCGCGTGGAATGGTACATTGTCATTTTGATTGTTGTGGAAATCTTCTTATCAATTTACGACTTATGGATGAGGAACTAGCATCGAGTTTGCTCTGATATATTCTGCGCCGAGAACAATAAGGATATGAACGGAGAACTGGATCGATCGCTCTTAAACTGGAAAATTTGATAAATCTGATAACTTGGCAATTACAAGGTACTTCAGTCGATCGGCTCGGCACAAAATTTCCAATCAGCTAACTGGACGGTAAGATTCGATCGCCAGTCTCAAACCGCTACAAACTCAAGATCGTCAAACTCGATCCAACTCGTCAGGTTCCCATTCGGCTTCAGGCAAGTACACGAGTCTCCCGACTTACTAAACTCACGAATCGTCAGATTTCCGGCGTATTGCTGCTTGAGGTTGGCACTTGAGCCGCCATACCTGACTAAATCTCCAACTTTAAATAGAATCGGGAGATCGGATGAGGTCGATGGGGAATTTTTATTGTCAGTATCGTCAGCCAACCTTGAAACCCGCTCTTGTTCTGACGTTCGATGGCTGACGATATCTTCAGTCTTATCGTCAGCCCAATCGTCAGCCATTAAAATATCGTCAGCCTTAACGTCAGCCCAATCGTCAGCCATTGAAATATCGTCAGCCTTAACGTCAGATTTATCGTCAGCCATTGAAATATCGTCAGCCTTATCGTCAGCCCTAAGATCGTTATCCTGACTAGTTTCTGGCGAAGGCAGACGCTCGGCTGACAATACTGACGATAAAATCACACATTTCTCTAACACGATCTGCCGAGTTCCCGCTTTTCCAATTCGAGCCTCTCGAACATCAATGCCCAATGCCTTGAGATCGGGTGCCAGTCGATTGAGTTGCCGCTTGAGAACGTTAGCAGTTTTTGGGAAATACCGCGACCGATAGGTAGCTTCATCTGTATATTTTTCCAATTCATTCAGTAGTTCTGAAGCCGTCCCCTGCCAAGGTTCCCATGCCTTGCGATGTTCCATAAGTCGGATAATCGCTTCTCCAACAGGCGAAGACTCAATTACTACTTGTCTAGACAGTTCGCGACTGTCATTGAAGACTGACATAAACTCAGCTTTCTTGAGTCCTAACGCTTTCTCACTAGCAATCGCAAAGAGCGCATAGTCAGCCATCCGAGGAAGTTTATCAGGCTTGGTGTATGGTAACTCTGCTAATGTTTGACTCAGTGCCGTCAACAGTGCCCCAAGGATACGCGGACGCGCTGCTTCGATCTTGGCATTTAATTCAGCCTGGGGTAGTCGCTGTTGTTCGCTAATTTCACCGAGCTGTACCATTAAGACTCGATCGGCTAAGTCGTCACGAGTCACAAGGGAATCGATCGCCGTGACAATCTGGGGACGGGCAAACTCAAAAGTCGTCTCTTCGTCAGTGCTGAATAGAGTGCGCGTACTGTAGCCGAATCCAGTCGCAATCCGACATAGATCGTCAGATTGGTCTGCACTGATATGTCCCACATTATCGTAGACCATCAATAGCCGACGAGAAGCTGAGACTGCGAGCTTATGGGTATCTCCTTGTAGCTTGATAAGTGGGGCTTTCCCAGGATCGATTAAACCCTTGAGCATTTCTGCGGCAACGGTCTTGCCGCTCCCTCTGTGTGCCGATAGCACTAATACCGGATAGGTTTTGTTCGGACAAAAACAGAATAGTAAGAAAGTGATAATCAAAGTCCATGCAGATCCATCTACATTGAGCAATTCCCGTAATTCTGTCAAGCTTCCCCCAGCGACGGGATAAGGGAGCGGACGCAGTGAATCCGGTCGCCAAAATCGCACGGGTGGATCGTCGATCGTCCTCCAGCCAGTAGGATCGATCTCGATCGCTTTCCAGTCTGGAGTACCCAAGTCGAGATAAATTTTCTCCCGATCCTGGGCGATGCGGAGATGGACTTCGCAAGTTGCCGAATCCTGTCCATATAAAGCGATCGCTTCGAGGGTTGAGAGCGTATCTTGCATCGGTTGAGAACCGATCCCTTTTCCCTCGATATTGAAATACATCCCAGCCAGCCACATCCTAAAAGCTCTGGAGCGCACTGCATAAGTGTGACGGTTGCCGGAAATCGCGATATCGGCATAAGCAACTCGATCGGGATTTTGGAAGTAAGTAGCAGTTCTGCCGATCTCCAGCAACCGCTCTGCAACTGACTTCTGTGGCTTTTTTCCGCCGGAGGCTCGATCGTCTTCATTGCTGTCTATTTCCGCTGCTTCGATCGGTTTGGCACTGTCGATAACGCGACGGAATGCCTCGACTCCATCGTTAAAGATTAAATCGTCAATGCCTTTACCTCGATCGCTACTCCATTCAGCTAAATACACTTGACAATCTGCGGCTATTAATAAACCAGCAAATCTTTTAGTTGCAGCCCGAACCATATTTATTGTTTTCGGTTTGCTGTCTTTATCAAATGCAATAGTTATCCTTCTATTCGGGGTAGAAATTAGCTGTAAATCATTAATTAATGTATAGTCTTTCTCACCTTTATTCAGTTCGGGACAGCCATTCCACACCCCAGTTAGCGAGATACAAATCTCACTACTGCTAATTCCACTTAATGCTTTCTTTGCTCCTTCCGTAGTGGTTACAGGGATAGTTGAATCATCTCGAATCCACTGTAAAAACTCTAGGCTGAGTCGTTGGCATTCATCTCGCCATTCATCCGAGCCGATATCTACTAATTGCCATTGCCTTGTAACTAGATCGGGGGGTAAAGCCACCCCTACACGCACTGAGATTGCTTGCCATGTTTCCCAATCGATTATTGGTAGGAATGCCTTACAAGGCTTTTTCGCTGGATGCTCGTATTTAATCGACTTACCTTCTTTATCAAGTCGCGCCTGGAGCGGTTTGAAACTATTACAGCTAGCAATACGAGAGTGTTCGATATCGATGCCAGTATAGGACGTACCGCCATGTTCGACGATCGAGGCATATGTATCCCGATATTCCTTCTTTAACGTCCCATTGTTATTGTGAATCTTCACTTCTCCCAATAGTTCGCTAATTGCCTTATCACCATTGAGAAACTCAGCATTGAGCAAACACAGTCGGGGATCGATCGCACTAGCATAAAATTCTTCAATGACACTTTCAGG
>NZ_JANLWO010000028.1:0-5078 GCF_031364565.1 Chamaesiphon sp. OTE_20_metabat_361 | reverse complement strand
GCAAGCAAATATTGCCATTCAGGCGGATCGATCTGTTGCCGCTCTCGAAGTAATGAGCCGCTTTGCCGCCAATCCTAAATGGTTGATTTATCTGCCGCCTACGATGTCTCCCGTGGCGACTTCCAAACTACCTGGATATCTCGAATATCCTACCGAAGCCTTTGATTATTATCGATCGAGCGGCATTAATGAAGTTGTCTGCGAAGAAAAACACATGGGTTCGCGAGCGGTAATTATTATCTGTCGAGATGAAACCGCTGTGGAGCAACGGTTTGGGATTACAGGGGAAGGCATCGGCATCTGTTATACCCGCACGGGACGCAGATTTTTCAATGATTTGCAACTAGAAATTACATTTTTGGAGCGCGTTCGAGCCGCGCTTACGGCTTGTGACTTCTGGCAGCGATTAGAGACAGACTGGGTGTGCTTAGACTGTGAATTGATGCCGTGGTCGGCAAAAGCCCAAAGCTTGCTTACGAGTCAATACGCGCCTGTGGGTGCCGCCGCTAATCATGCTTTAGATTGTGCGACCCAATTATATCAACAGGCACTCGATCGCGGAGTCGCAGTCGCACCCCAACTCGAAAAATTACAGATGCGATCGAGTATGGCACACAAATACGTCGATGCTTACCGTCGCTACTGTTGGACTGTAGACTCGATCGAAGATTTCAAACTGGCACCATTTCATATTATGGCAACAGAGGGCACGGTACATACCGACAAAGACCATCTTTGGCACATGAATCAAATTGCCCAAATCTGTCAGTCAGATCCGATCCTCCTTTCTTCTACCCATCGCACTGTCAATCTTCAAGACGAAGCAGCAGTGACAGCCGCTACCCAATGGTGGGAGACACTAACCCAAGCTGGCGGCGAGGGGATGGTCGTCAAACCGATGCAGTTTATCAATTCTGGTAGCAAAGGTCTAATTCAACCTGCGGTTAAAGTCCGAGGATCGGAGTATCTACGGATTATTTATGGCCCCGAGTACGACCTCCCCGAACATCTAGACAGGCTGCGCCAGCGAGGTTTGGGTGCGAAGCGGAATCTGGCATTGCGGGAATTTGCATTGGGAGTAGAGGCGTTGGAACGGTTTGTCGCGGGGTTGCCGTTACGTCAGGTACATGAGTGTGTATTTGGCGTATTAGCATTAGAAAGCGAACCGATCGATCCTAGGCTGTAAGATATTCTCTACTTAAAACTTAGATGATGAATAATTTATAACTAAAGATTTATAATACATTCAGATCGAATTAGAATTATTGCTGCATGTATGACAATACTTGTAAATATCTAGCCGAACATTTTCCTGAAGATTTGGCTAGTTGGCTGATTGGCGAACGTATTGCGTTGACTCAATTGCAGCCAACAGAATTGAGTGTCGATCCAATTCGAGCCGATAGTCTGATTTTGCTGGCTAATGAAGATTTAATTTTGCATCTGGAGTTTCAGACAGTTCCCGATCGGGAGATGCCATTTCGGATGCTAGACTATCGCATTAGGGCTTATCGCAAGTTTCCAACCAAACGGATGAGACAGATAGTAATCTACTTGACTCGGACTGCAAGTGAGCTAGTTTATCAAACCACATTTGAAATCGAACATACTCGCCATCAGTTTGAAGTAATTCGACTGTGGGAACAACCCGCCCAAATATTTTTACAGTCGCCAGGATTGTATCCTTTTGCCAGTTTGGGACAAACTGATGCACCTGAGTTGGTATTAAGGAGCGTAGCCGCTAAAATTGAAGAGATCGAATCGCCAAAAGTTCAGGCGGATTTGGCAGCTACTGCGGCGGTATTAGCTGGGTTAGTGTTGGATCGAGATCGAGTTAAGCAAATATTACGGAAAGAGATCGTGAGAGAATCAGTAATCTATCAAGATATTTTGGCAGAAGGCTTGGCGGAAGGCTTGGCGGAAGGCTTGGCGGAAGGCTTGGAGCGCGGACTGCAACAGGAGAGAGCATTAGTTATCAGACAATTAACTAAAAAATTGGGCAATCTTACTCCCAACATTCAAACGCAGATCGGCAGCCTATCGATCGAAAGAGTCGAAGCTTTGGGCGAGGCTCTTTTAGATTTTACGACTCTAGCCGATTTAAATGAGTTTTTAGAGGGTTAGATCGAGCCTGAATTTGCTGAAATGACTGAGAAAAATCGAGTAGTCGAATTTAAAACCGACAGAATTGTCTGTCTCGATTCTCCAATCTCAGGGGGACGAGGAGAGAAATTACATTTATTTGCAGAGGTTATAGACACTATTACTATCTCCGATCGCTGTTGGGTGCGACCATTAGCGATCGCACGATCCAATCCCGAAAGTTTTAATGTAGAATTCCTCCACGATCTGCGCGATGCGGCTCAACTTATTTTACCCAAGGCTTTTTTTCGGGATGCTTTAGATACAGAAGTTTTACCTTTGATATCTGAACTATTTCATCCCGCTAAAGATTCGATTCGATCGGCAAATGCTCAAAAAATATTATATCGATTCATCGCCGATCTTTATCGATCGAGTTAAACGCCAGTCTCATACCAATCGAATATCGGCTTGCTGCTAATTATTAATTATTAATTAATTTAACAGCCCTCCTCTTGCCGTTTGAGCAATCTATTGAAAATTTCCGTCCCTCCAGGCGATAGCACCCGCACGCGGATAAAGTCAGGATCTTTTTGTTGCCAGATGGCTTGATATCTAGTATCGCCATTACTCCAAGTATAAGTTCGGCGATCGCGCGTACCACCGATCGTTGCCCCAGCGAGATCGAGGCCAGTTTTATCGCCAATTTTGGTAGCAGTATATCGATAAGCATCGCGCTCGTAAAAAATACTCACAGTCCATTTATTATCGCCAAATACACCGCTGAGTCGTTGTTCCTGAGCCATTACGGGCGTGGGTTGAAAAGTAACGATCGCCGTAGGCACAGAAAGCCCGATAATTGTAACTAAAGCAAGCTGATGTAGTCGAGTCATACTAACCTCTAATCTGGTTGGGGAGATAACGATAACTTCAACATCAAGCGGGATGATTTCGGAAAACTCGACCGATCTTGAGGGAATTTATTGCCAGCTATTGTGACTTTCGTCAAGATCGGTTGCATCCCTATCCGTGGGCTAAGATCGAGCCTAAATTTAGCAAGATAGATCGCGATAATTGTTTATAATATTAGTAGCGACTGCTAACCATCCCCCGCGCTGAGAAGTTGGGTAGAGACCTTGGATACCATTACTGCTTTGGTAGTTATCACCATAGTCGATTCATCCCGATCGAAACTTCCGCGATCGCACGGATCTAAAATGTAAGATTTGTAGTTATGCTGTCAGTAGCACTGCCGACAAATATTCAACTTTTTCATCTAAATATCATATGTCTGGTGTTACAATCGCCATTTCGTTAGCAATCTGCTTGTTACTGTTTCTGTGGGTTAAGAATCAGCAGAAATCTGGCAGCAAACAACATCATCTCAATAATCGCAAGCTGCGACCCCAACATCCCCATTTAGAACGAAAATTATTAAAATTACTCGGTGGTAATCAGAGTACGGCACATCGCTTGATTCAACAATCTCAACTCAGACACCCCGATAAATCTGCGGATTGGCACTGGGAAAAGGCGATCTACGACCTAGAACGCGACCGATGGCGATAGTAGGTGGTAAATAGGGAATAGTAAATGGTAAGTAATTTCCTCATTTACAAATAACCTACTATCGATTACAAAATATGGAGTTAATACCAGGAATCATTGCCTATTTTATCGGTGGATATATCTGCTGTGTGAGTAGAGTATTCATCTGGCTGATTGCCTCGCATTGGGCAAAAATTTGGGTTGCTGATGCCAGCCAAGCCGATAGTCAAATTTTATCGCTGTCAGTTGTGATTACCGTGCTAATAATGTCGGGAATTGCTTTGTTTGTATGGTCGATCGCTAATCATATCAATTACAAATTTACCGAAAAAGGTTTTCTGGCTAATGGTGCGGCGGGTATGGCAATTGCCCTGGCGATCGGTCAAAATGATTGGCTGACGGAAATCGCGAGTAAAATGACACATGCGAGTTAGTTTAGGTTTTAGGCTTCGGGCTTTAGGCTTTGGGTTTTATGGGTGAGCTGTTCGGCTGGTTTGGCAAGGGTTGCGTTAGGATAAAGGGTGCCTAACATTTGACTGACGCTTTATGGCAAGAGTGCCAATCCTGAGCTATGATCGCGGAACTTTGATCTTACATCCACCACCAAAGGGTAGAGGCTGGATGGAGTATGCGACTTGGGACGATCGGATTGAGAAATTTCGGATTCCCGGTCATAATTATCGTGAAGTTATCGAATCACTCCAGCAAGACAATACGGATTTTGTCGATAAAGCCAAAGCCTTTGACGAGCTGCAATTAGACTCTCAGCTCAAGCTCGAACCCTATCCCCATCAAGCCGCAGCTCTACTTGCCTGGAAACAAGCCGGGAGGCAGGGTGTAATCGTCTTGCCTACCGGAGCGGGCAAAACGCTCGTCGCGCAGCTTGCGATGGCTGCTACCCCCCGCAGTACGCTGATTTTGGTGCCGACGATCGATCTGATGCACCAGTGGTACGCGCAGTTGTTGACGGTGTTTCCGGGTACGGAAATTGGGTTGCTCGGCGGTGGTTCGCGCGATCGATCGCCGATTCTGATTTCGACTTATGACAGTGCGGCGATTCAGATCGAATCTTTGGGCGATTTATATGGGTTATTAATTTGTGATGAGTGCCATCATTTACCGACTGATTTTTATCGGGTAGTTGCCGAGTACTCGCTCGCGCCTTATCGGCTGGGATTGAGTGCTACTCCCGAACGGAGCGACGGTAGACATCAGGATTTAGACAGGTTATTAGGCAAAGAAGTCTATCGCCAAACCGCCGCAGATTTGGCAGGTTCGGCTTTAGCACCCTATCGCGTCGAACAGATCAAGGTTAAATTAAGTCCTGAAGAACTCAGTCGTTATCACGAACTAATTGCCGAACGAGATCGTTTTTTGCGCTCTCAAAAAATCTCGTTCGGTAGTATCGACGGTTGGCAAAAGTTTATTCGAGCAAGTTGTCGATCGAC
>NZ_JANLWO010000847.1:0-2358 GCF_031364565.1 Chamaesiphon sp. OTE_20_metabat_361 | reverse complement strand
ATCGATCGCCACCTTCGCTCGTTTCCCCTTCCCCAAAATCGTTAACTTCTGCTGCTGGGGCAAAAAATCCTCGATATTCGCACTGGCAATTTCCCCCCGCCGGAGCGCATTCCCCCAGAATAACAGCATAATCGCATAATCCCTCACCCCGATCGATGTACTCGGATCGATCGCCTCCAACATCGATTTAAACTGTTCGACAGAAATGCCCCTAGTATCGCGATAGCTTTCACTGGGAATGCTCTCGATATCGCCCAGATCGATCGTAGTTTTACCCAGCTTCCGCGCCATCTCCACCAAACTCTTAATCGCCGCCAGCCGGACATTAATCGTGCTAGGTGCCAGTTTTTTATCGATCGAGTGACGACGATACCTTAATACCATCTCAATTGCCGCATATCGATCGAGTGTCAGAAATTCTGAAATCTTCTCTGAAGTCGCAGAGCTACTATAAGCGAACTGACAGAAATTCTCGATCGCTTTGACATACTGTTTTCTGGTGCTATCGGCGATCTTCAACTGCCCAAACTCCGCCCAGAGATTATCCACAGCAACGACAGGAGCGGTGACAGGAACTATCTTTTGAATGACGATCTCAACCATAATTACTCCTCATTACAGCCAAGCGCGACAGGATTCAAAACAACCAACTATTTCCTCCCAAGTTGGAAAGTCTCCATAACATAAGGGCCGACATTGCAGAGTATATTCCTGACTCAAATAAGACTGCAACTCTGAATCAGGGAATAGAGCAAAACTATCCCGAAAACTCAGTTCTGGCGGCGGCGTATAGCTATCGCCAAAACTAGCCCGACTAATCCTGTCGCAATCTAACTTGAGTTCTTGATACTCACCACTTTCTAATAGGGTGCGGACTTCTGATTGCTGAAATAAACAGTAGAGGTCGTAATAATGGCGAGTATACTTGCCCAAACGTTCTCCCCGCTCGATATACTGCTCGACTCGACTGTGGATGGCAAACAACTTTTCAATCGCAGTGCGCCGAAAATCCAGTAGGAGCATCGGAAAACTAGTTTCTTCCTCAGTACCCAAATTCTCGCCTACCGCCCGCAGGAAGTCCACTAGATAGGAACTGAGTTCGATCTTCTGAATCGGATAGTCACCGCTGCGGGTGCCCATTTCCAGTAAAATTTGTGGAGCAATCAGTGAGATACTTTCGGCTCCTTGAAACATCGACAGGTAATCAAAATAGCTATTTCGACTCGCGCCCCGCTTGCGATTTCCCAATTTATCTACTAGAGTTAATCCTGGATATAAAGCAACAGCAGCTTCAATTTCGGTCAATTCTCGGTCTACGCGATTGGCTCCCAACGGTGGCATAAAGGCTTGTTTATTCAGGAACAGATCGATATCTTCCGAAAATCGATCGATCAGTTGCCAACCTTTCGATAAACTGGTTCCCCCTTTGAAAATAACTTCTCCTTGCCACCTACTCGCGATTATTCGCAGAGCTTCAGTCACATAGTAATCCTTTTCGATTAACTGGGTAGAAATGCCCTTCGGCGCAAAGTAGGTGCTAGCTGCCACGATTGCATCGCGAAATTCTGGATGTTGATGAAGTCTCATTTAGCTTGCCACTCCTGGGCGTACCAGAGAGTACTCAATTTTCCAAATTCAAACCGCGAGTAAGGATTCAATCCCGTTCTCAACTTTTGTAATAAGTCCTTTGCATATTTCAACTCCTGTCCGATTGCTCCTAGCATCGCTCGAACTCGCGGCGGTTCGGCATGAGCGATTTCAACCAATCGCTCGAATCGTCCAGGGACTCGAAAGTGATTCAGTAGTTGCTGGTTTGTCTCTACGGGTGATAAGTCGCTCCATTCCCCCCGCGATCGTAAAAAGTCTAGTAAGGCTGCTTCGGTAGCCGATAAATTCTCCCAGGTACTCGGACGACGGGTAAAGAGTTTGGCTCTTTGTCCCAACCACGCTGTCGGTAGACTACTCGCAGTAGTGGCGAAAGTTCCATCGATTGCATTTTGAGTCGTAAATCCGAGTAAATTAGCAGCATTTACTCCGGCTGGATAGACGTGGGTTTGAGTGAGTTGGTAGGGTAATTCAGATCGAACTGGTTGGCTGTAACCAAATCGAGTGGGGCGAGGATGGTAGTAATGTCCCTTGCTGATCCGTTGGAGGATGCCTTCTTTAACCAATTGGGTGAAAGTTTTAGCGATGGTGGCTGAGGGATAGTCTGATAAATCTTGATGGTTCCAAAATCTTTCCCCGCCAGCAAGAATCCGTTGGCGGATAGATTCAGTCTTGGTTAGGGTTTTCATTGCGTGAAGAATGGCATACCAGTCACTATCTCAATTTTAAGCTATTTTCCAGGTTTTTAACAAA
>NZ_JANLWO010000828.1:0-3319 GCF_031364565.1 Chamaesiphon sp. OTE_20_metabat_361 | reverse complement strand
CGATTTGGTAGAGATGTTTCGCAAACGAATCGATCGAGATCGATGGAAAAACCTAGACTCCGCAAAAAAAACTTACCCCCATTTTTCGATCGGCTCGATAATCCCGAATTTCCGCAGCTTTCCCAAGGCGGAACTGTCGATATGACACCGCTACCACCGGATTTATCGCCTTTCGATCGCGATGTCTTGCAAGTTTGCGGTAATCTGGGAAATCGCGCCCGTGTAGAGGATTTTCAAGCGTTACTTACCGCACATCCGCAGGTACTAGAGCGGATTAAAACCGCAGTCAAAGGTGAGATTTTTCCCGGTCGAAATACCGCTGCCGAATTTCTCGCAGACTTAACTAAAATCTGGTTCGATCGTCATGGTTTCGAGCATATATTTTGTGGAAATATTCATGATGGCAAACTGAAGGGGATGCACTATGTCGGGAGATATTTGCAGTTGCAAGAGCAAGGCTTAGCAGGAAAATTACCCGATAATCAGCACCAAGAAGAAGCGATCGCCGGGGTAGTTTATACCCTCGGTGTCTTGGTGAAATATGGCGATCGAGTTATCTACGATCGGCGCAATGGTTATGCGTTAGTAACCGACGCGATAGAACTATTAATTGCCGCTACCGTCGCATTCAAAAAGACCACTCGCCAGAGATCCGTCTACACTTTTCCGGTTGTCGATGCAGATTCAGGACATACTTATACAGCCGTACTCGTCAAAGAAGATAACGCGATCGTCACTTTTTATCCTGATGCAACTCCACCCGATCGTTAAAAGTGGCACTGGTGGAGCAGATATCTGGATGGTGAAGATTAGAACTAATGCTTATTTAGCTGAACTCAAACAAGCTTTTGCCGAGCGGTGGGAAGATTAGTGGAAATAATCTAGCTGTAATTGTTATGATAGAGATCCGTCGCTCGTTCGTAACCGAATGTACTATCAATCGCAAGTTAAAGTAAAAAATAGCGATGCTTTTACTCAGATGCACTAACAAAATCCATCAGCAAGGTGACTTTGAATAATGGAGCGAATGCAATGGGCACAGCTTTTTTCTCGTAAAAGAGATGGTGTAATTCAGCCAGAACAACATGAAGTCGGGCGCAGTCATTTTCAAAAAGATATCGATCGGATTATTTTTTCTAGTGCGTTTCGGCGGCTCAACCATAAAACTCAAGTCCATCCCCTCCCCGAAAATGATAACATTCACACCCGCTTATCTCATAGTTTAGAGGTTTCATCGGTGGGGAGAAGTTTGGGTACAAAAGTCGGGCAAAGATTAGCACCAGAATTAAGATCGATCGGGATCGAGCCATCTGATGTTGGCGATATCGTCCAAGCAGCTTGTCTGGCTCATGATATTGGGAATCCACCGTTCGGACATTCCGGCGAGGAAGCGATTCGCAATTGGTTTAGAGCGAATACCCAGCGAGAAATTCTCCAAGATTTAACCGCTGCCGAGTTACATGAGTTTCAATATTTTGAAGGCAACGCGCAAGGATTGCGAGTAATTACCAAGCTGGAATATTATTTATTTGAAGGCGGAATGCGGCTGACTTATGCTACATTAGGCACCTTTTTAAAATACCCGTGGACATCAGATTTTATCTACAAAAG
Organism: Chamaesiphon sp. OTE_20_metabat_361; assembly: GCF_031364565.1. Taxonomy (NCBI): domain Bacteria; kingdom Bacillati; phylum Cyanobacteriota; class Cyanophyceae; order Gomontiellales; family Chamaesiphonaceae; genus Chamaesiphon; species Chamaesiphon sp. OTE_20_metabat_361. The sequence goes on along the minus strand of NZ_JANLWO010000828.1, from coordinate 1,708 downwards.
TGGTAAAAAGAAATACGGCTGCAATCTCACCGAACGCGAAAGTCTGACCGAAATAGCTAGCGAACTCGGCTTGATTCAGCGATCGACAACGGCTTGGTGTCGCCATCCATTGGCATATTTAATGGAAGCAGCCGATGATATTTGTTACGCGCTAATCGACCTCGAAGATGGGATCGAGATGGGTTATATTACTTATGATGAAGCGATCGATATTCTTGAAATTATCTTTGATTTTAAGACGATTCCACCATTACATGCAAGTTGTACGGGCACGGAATTACTCAGGCGGACGATCGCGATCGCCCGAGGTAAAGCAATGAATATTCTCATTGAGGGAGTTGTCGATACTTTCATGCAGCAACAAGACAATCTTTTAACCGGAAATTTCGAGTATGACGATCTGATTGGTGCGTGTGGGGGTCGCATTAAGGAATGTATTTATACTGCCAAAAATATGGCTAAATCTCAAATTTTCGATCGACCGCGCAAGCTCGAAATCGAAGTTGGTTCTCATGCCACGATCGATATTTTACTCGATGCCTTTATTACTGCCACATATGATTTATACAGCACTCAAGATGGGGATATGGTGAGCAAAAAATCTCGGCAAATCCTGAATTTAATGGGCAGCCATCAACCAAAACAAGAGTGGTCTTTGCATCATGCTTATATGCACGCGATCGATTTTATCTCGGGGATGACTGACAATTATGCAGTCAGTATTACCAAGCAACTTGCCGCAATGAATGGTGCCGAGCGCTAAAATGTTAACTAATCCAAGTTGCTATCGATCTAGATGCCTACGATTGTGTCTTGACGCGCTAAACCCTCGGGAAACCCGAGGAGCGCGAGCCGCAAATCGTGGCTAGTGTTGCAAAGTCCGCCTGTCTTGTCGTTTTCTTATTCGGCGGCGTTTTATGCGGGGGTTCCCCCCGCATAAAAAACGCCAAGACGGGGGGAACCCTAGACATAAAAACGCCGCTGTCTTGACGCGCTAAACCCTCGGGAAACCCGAGGAGCGCGCGTCGCTACGCGGACTAGTTTGTTAGTCCGCGTAGCGAAAAGTGCGGTCTTGGGGTTTCCCCTGTCTTGTCGTTTTCTTATTCGGGGGGAACCCCCGAATAAGAAAACGCCGCAAGTAGAGCACCTTTTCAAGACAGGCGGACTTTGCACTATGAGCAGCGGTTTCTAACCGCTGAGGTTATAGCTAGCAACTTGGATTAATTAAGAGCAGTACGAAATTAACTCCCAGATATAGGGTAGAGATGATGCTTACAAATTTTCTAGCTCGGTGGCGATCGCTTATGGGAATGACACTACTAGTTGTGGGGATTTCGATCCCAGTAATTGCAACCGCTCCAGCGCCACCGAGTTTAGTCATATCCAAGCTCAATGGTAAACCGATTAACGTGCTGTATCTCACCCGCAGTAGCGATCGAGTCTTGGTACGCTGTTATCCCGGACTGAAACCGACGATCGTGGTGCGTCCGATGAGCGGCGGTACCCAGGAAGGAGTTCTCACCTGTATCGATTAGAATTACGGCGTTGCTGAACTAATAATAAGTTTTAGTAATATTTAGATGGGCTTACATCTAGCCACTAAGATGATATTGTTAAACACAGAATTTCTTCTCCTGCATCTTCTCCACAATCATGAAACACCTGACTCCTGTTTGGTTTGGCATTATGCTAGCTAGCGGTGCAATCG
>NZ_JANLWO010000809.1:0-5113 GCF_031364565.1 Chamaesiphon sp. OTE_20_metabat_361 | reverse complement strand
CATTCTACAGACCTTCGGTCGATCGTCGATAACGCCAATTACATTGTAGCGATCGCGAATGTGAAAATAGTAAAGTTCTGACTTGAGAATGTCATCGGGACGCTGGTCGTTAGCCGCGCGCATCAACAGCTCTTTGTAGTTAATATTGTGTTGTTTCAGCCAAGCAACAGTCAGATCGTAGCAGACACTCGATCGACCCGACAAGAGAATAATATGTGTATCTCGTCCTAATTTCTCGATGGTCGTCGCGACAACGGAATTAACTGCATCTTCATTCACCCGATCCCACGCAAATGGCGATCGCGTATGATTGATAGCTAAGGTACCATCGATATCTACCAAATAGCAGTTTGGTAGCTGCGGATCGTTACTGGGTGCTATCTCTGGCTGATGTAAATAATCATAATACATCTGCTCGATCGCCTGTTGCCCGACCGAATTCGATCGTAACAAATCGCGCCGGATACATTCAGCTAATGACACATCTGTAAAGTTACGAACGCTCAATTCAGCTTGATATTTGGCGGCTAATTCAGTTGCTCGTCGCAAATGAACTGGGTTGAGATTGGTATCCGACCAAATTACCGAATAACCTTGCTCGAAGTAATATTCTGTCAGTAAATCGCGGACTTTAATAATCCGTTTTTCACGTTTATTGGTACCGCTCAGTTGCAGTCTGAGGTCGTCTTTACAGAGATTGGCAGTCTCAGGATACTTTTGGATATACTCTTTTGCCCAAGTTGTTTTACCACTTGCTGGCAAGCCTTTGGTGAGGATTAGTTTGAGGGACATGGTTTAGGTGTTAGGTGTTAGGTTTTAGGGTAAGAGGTAAGAGGTAAGAGGTAAGAGGTAAGAGGTAAAAGGTAAAAGGTAGAACAACAAAACGAGGACGCAAGCGTCCTGCTTAAAGCCTAAAGCCTAAAGCCCAAAGCCTAAAGCCTATCCCCTATCCCCTATTCCCTATCCCCTCCCTGAAACGGCAGCTCAAAGCCAGGTTTGATGAGTTTCCAAATGACTTGAGTGTAGTCTCTACCATCGAGCATGAGAAACAAGACACCTGGATATTTTTGGGTTTGAAAATACATCGCGGTTTGGCGGCGATCGCCTAAATCCTTGAAGGCTTGTTGGCACTCAGTTTCAATCTCTCGGTATTGAGTTTCTAGCGATCTCTTGGTATCTTTGACCCAGTTATAAAACTCATCGGGAACAGAGTCAAGAAATTGCGCTAGGCTCTGATTTTGGCTCAGACATTCCCAAATATCTTTAGCTTGAACTCTGGTAATAATCCGGTGCAAGCGGACATAATCGGCGAGTTTGTATTTGAGCCGAAAGCCATTCGACCATTTGAGGATAAACCCTTCGTGATTGGACAGTTCGGCTTGAGTTTGCTCGATCGATTTAATCCATTCGGGTAAGGTAGTAGCTGGGTAAGTTTGCGCTCGATCGGTCCAATCTACCTGTGTGTGGTCTAATTCTGCGCCTGTATCCGTATTTACCGCAGCTAATAGTACCAATCGTTGCGAGCTACCATAGTCAACGACAATTCGATTGCTGGGATAGATAATTTCAAATAAGTAGGTATAAGCCGGATCGAGCTTATCGAGATTGTCGCGATAATTGGCAAGCAAAGTCCGTGCCATATTAGACTGCTCCGAGGCAAAGCTGCCCCGTGAAGCTACTTCCCACTGTCCTTTGTAGTGAAACAGAATAATCAGCGATCCATCGAGCTTCTCGTAGATCTGGGGTACTCCATCAGGGAGCGTACCTTGATATTCGCTTAGATTAAAAAATTTCGGTAATGGTCTGGCAATAGGTCGATAATTATCGTCTAGCACCAATCCCCGACAGTGGAGTGTCGCATCGATCCAGTACCGATCGTACTGCGCCTTGGCGGTATAGTTATAAATCGTCAGCGGCAAGCTCGGGTGAGTTTGGCTGGTAATATAACCCTGGGTGATGAGTGAGGGCAATGTCTGAGGGTCAAATGGTAAATCGGTCATTCGATCGGTAATAGCTGATGTAAATCTAAGTTACCCGATCGAGCTTCCCTGGAGCCACTGCTGACTTTAATCGCTCAAACTCTTTTCCTGACTGGAATACAAGTAAGATCGATCGTTTCACCCCAGGGATACCCCGAACTATCCCTAATTCCCGACCCTCTACTCTCTACCTCGGTACGGGAACTCGATCGACTAATCCCGCGATGACGGTATCTATTTCCAAACCGTCTAATTGAGCCTCTGGGCGCAATACTAGCCGATGGCGGAGTAGGGGGAGGGCGACTTGTTTGAAGTCATCGGGAATCACCATCTGACGGCGATCGAGCCATGCTGCGGATTTGCTAGCGTGTAACCAGGCAATTGCCGCACGGGGTGAGGCTCCCAGGCTCAGATCGGGGTGCTGGCGGGTTTGTTGGACTAGGGCGAGCAGATAATCGATCGCATTGTCGTTGACAGTGACTTGCTGTACTGCGCGGCGAGCTGCTAGACAATCTGCTATTGTTGCCACTGGTTTGAGCGGTTGAAGGTTGCTTCTGGCTCCTGGTGTAGACATCCGTGCGGTGGCTAGCAGTTCGCGCTCTGCGTCTGCGGGTGGATAATCGACAATTAATTTAAATAAAAATCGATCGAGTTGCGCTTCGGGGAGTGGGTATGTCCCTTCAAATTCGAGGGAGTTTTGAGTCGCGATCGTCCAAAATAGATCTGATAATGGAAGTGTGTCGCCGTCCAGAGTGACTTGCCCTTCCGCCATTGCTTCGAGTAGTGCCGACTGGGTTTTGGGTGGCGTGCGATTGATCTCATCTGCCAGCAAGATTTGAGTAAATACTGGCCCTTTTTTGAGGATAAATTCTTGATTCTTGAGATCGAAAATATTCGTCCCCAAAATGTCTGCGGGTAAAATATCTGGTGTCAGTTGAATTCGCCTAAAGTCGGCTTGAATTAGCTGTGACAATACCTTTGCCATCATCGTTTTTCCCGTCCCTGGTACTCCCTCCAAAATAACATGACCGCCAGTTAGCAAGGCAATCAGCAATTGATTAGTTGTCTGTTCTTGCCCGAAGACAACTTCTTGTAAAGTACTACTGAGTTGTTGAAATATTGCGTGAGTTTCAGTCATTAAAGTGGCAGGTGGGGGTTGAAAATTGGCGATAAAACCTAGAGCTTAGTCAATCGACTGTCGATCTGGCGAATTTTTTCCAGCCAAGTGGTTAATTGAGCGGGTGTCGGGCGACGTTCCGACATCAATTGTAGGACAAAGCGGAGATCGTCGGCTGGTAATTGGGTCTGATTTTCCCAAGCAGCGATCGCGATTTCGGTTTCTACCAATCTTTCTTTACCCAAACCGAGTCGTTGTTGCCAGGATAACTGTTTGGCTCTACCGATATTTTGCACGACGAATTCACTGCTATTGGCTTGGTAGAGTACGCCGCCTAGTGCCTGGATATACGCTTGGCTATTCTCGATTTCGATCGGCTTGGGGATTGTCACTTTTCCAAAGCGGCGATTTTGTTGCCAGATTAAGGCTAGCGTACCCAATGATAGATTGAGAAATGCGACTAGGAGCGGTGTGTTAGTTAGGTAATCGAGCAGATCGCCTTTATCCGACTCAGATCCCGATCCGTCTTCTTCATCATCGGAAGTGTCGTCTGGATCTGCCGATCCCTCGACAGATCCCCCTGGTTCACCATTACGCTGTTTGCGGTTTTTAGCGATGGCTGATGATTTGCGGCTGACATAACCATGAATATATTCATCTACCAATACTTGCTGGCGATCTTTGGTAACTATTTCAGCTAATAGCTCAAAATTCGGTCGCAGATCTTGATAGGTATTTGCCGCTAAATTAGGAGTAGTGGCAATAATAATTAATCCTTTATCTAGTTTAAATTGACGGACGACACTACCCGTGCGATCGCTCAAAATTGACTGAGGATCTAACTTTCGATCTTCACTAGTTTTGACGAGATCGGATCTAAATCTGCGCGTGGTTTCAATTTTGACATCTCCTTGCGGACTCTCTAGACTCGATCGAAAAGGGATATCTGTCGCGGGTGCGGTTACGCCCAAAATCGCTAGGGTATTGCCTTTGCTCACCCACTTTTGTTGTAAGTCTGTGAGTTCGAGTAGTGCTAATTGGTGATTGACTTGTAGCAGTGTCGTTCCTGTTTCATACCGAGCGTCTTGAGTAAGTCGGGGAAAAGATCTGTGCCAACGGCGGATCTTAATGCCGCGATCGGACATCATTTGATACCAAGCACTATAGCCATTGGGGGCAATACTATAACTCGATCCAACTTGCCGGGGATCGCCACCCATTGCACTAATAAAAGTCACCAGCACGATCGCGAATACAGCAAAGAGTCCCAGGTGCCAATATTGCTTGAATAACTTGTTAAAATCTGTCATAAATAACTATCTACTGGTAATTAATTAGCCATCTAATTAACGATCGCGATCTGTAATCTAGTCGCCTAAATAGTTAAGGTACTACTGTCAATCGCTCTTCAATTTGTCGATAAGCTTGCTGACAGCGATCGAAATCTGCGCTGGCAATTTGACGATTGCCAAAGTGTAGCTGTTCGTGGATCGATACTAAAATTTCGCCGACATTGACGATCGGTACCGTACTCAATACCTGAATATACTCGCGATCGGTACGACTGTCTTGGTGGGGAATGAGATTGGCATCATTTAAGCGTTGCAGCATTGCCAGATACAACCAGCGGCTGGCTTGGGTATAATCGCCTGCTTGTTGGAACTGCTGGGATTTTGCGAGCAACTCATTGACAGTAAATACCTGTACTGGCTGCACCACTTCAGATACGGTCTGCTGAGTCCGCACCATCCATTGTTGCAAATAAGGGTAGATAAAACGATAGCCAAACCAAAATATCAATCCGGCTAAAGCCACCCACACTAAGTTTACGAGCAATGGCCACAACCACTTTGGAAAAAAATCTAAGTTCAAGTCTCGATCGTTAGATCTAAACCTTACTTCGAGCCATTCTCCGAGTTGCTGTTGCAGTTGTTCCAACTGCCATCGCCAACTTGTTTTTTCAGCAGCAGTGGACATGGGGAATAATTGAGAATTGAGAATTGAGAATTGATAATTG
>NZ_JANLWO010000808.1:0-1982 GCF_031364565.1 Chamaesiphon sp. OTE_20_metabat_361 | reverse complement strand
ATATCCTATTCATTGAATGAATCTAGACAATTTAGACATCGTAGCCGCCGCCTAGAACAGGACATGTTGTTGATGGGAGCTTTAGTCGAGCAGTCATTTCGGCTGGCGCACAGATCGCTCTTTCAGCGAGAAATCGGCATCGCTGTAGAGATTCCGAAAATCGATCGCAAGATCGACAGCTTTTATCATCAAATCGAGCTGGAATGCGCGGAACTAATGGCGATTGCCTCTCCTGTTGCCCAAGATTTGCGGCGACTGAGCGCCTTTATGCAAATGGTGCGAGACTTAGAGCGAATTGGGGATTATGCCAAAGATATCAGTCAAATCTCGCTCAAATTGTTTCCCTACCCTACTCATCCTTGCCTACCCGCGATCGAACAGATGTCGCACCATGCGCGGGCGATGTTAGAAGCTAGTCTAGCAGCATTAGCCAATCTCGATCGCATGGCTGGCCCGACGATTCACAGGCTCGATGATGATGTCGATCGCGCCTATGATGAGATTTATCAGACTTTAGCCACTCAAACTAATCTTCAAGGCTCCATCGAGCCGACAATCCTACTCGCACTTACCATCCGCCATCTCGAACGCATGGCAGATCACGCGACGAATATTGCCTTTCGAGTGACGTTTATCGTCACGGGAGCGAGACAATAGGATTAGGTTTTAGGTTTTAGGCTTTAGGCTTTAGGCTTTAGGCTTTAGGATTCGGAATTGCGTTTCCTATCTATTGCTTATTCTTGCTACTTTTCACTCATCTATCCCAATACCTCTCCCACCGCCAATCTCATACCGTTGACTAAATCCATACCAGATTGGGGACGTTTGCCGGGGAGTTGAACTTCACACAATAGCAGACAGCCAGAGCCAGTCTGAATAATTGGCCCTAAACCTTTGGCGATTTTGACGACTGTGCCAGGTACACTGTTACTCAAATCTAAACTTTCAATTTCTGGTAATAACTTCTGCATCGCTGGAGTTAAGTCTGCTTGAAACTCGGCAGCTAGCGGTACTGTAGCCATAATTTTCAGCGGCTGAGCGCCGCAGGTAGCGACACAATTGGGATAGAAGCCGCGAACTCGATTGTGGATCGAAATATTCGATCGCGTCCACTCGATCGTGTATTCTGATTTCTGAATGGGTGGTGCGAATGTTGCCGCTGAATGCTCCTGGGGCATCGGTGTAATCCGATCGAGGCTATACATCGTCTCAACTAGTAGTCGCGCACCTTCGACGGCCAATTTTGCCGCCAATCGATCGGCATTAGCGAAGAGATCGACTGGGGTTTCATACTTGAGGAGCATGGCACCAGTATCCATCCCCGCATCCATCAGCATGGTTGTAATCCCCGTGCGCGTCACCCCATCCGTCAAGCAGCGTTGAATCGGTGCCGCGCCGCGATACGCTGGCAACAGCGAGCCATGTACATTGATACAGCCCAATTTGGGCAAATCGAGAATTTCTTGAGATAAAATCTGCCCGTAGGCTACTACTACAAATATATCTGCTCCCAGGTCGCGGAGTGCCGCGATCGTGTCGGGATCTTTTTTAATCCGCGTTGGTTGCCAAATCGGGAGCTGATGTGCGACAGCCACCTGTTTGATTGGCGATGGCGATAGTTGATTCCCCCTCCCCCGATTCTTGTCTGGCTGCGTCACTACCCCCACCACTTGAAATTGTGAATCGGCGAGCAGTTGCTCCAATGTCGGAATGGCAAATTGGGGAGTACCGAAGAAGACGATTCGCATGGGATTAGTGGATAGTGAATAGTGGATAGTGAATAGTTATTGGTATGCAGCGAGCGTCGATGAAAGTATGGTGTGTAAAAAACATCTAACGACTATTCACTATCCACTTCTTCCTACTAAACACTATCCACTATTCACAATCCACTATCCAATTCTTACTACATCACTGCCACTTGACGTACCAAACTCGCTAGCAACATCGGCGTGTTGCTCACTGAATTATTCGCGATCGAA
>NZ_JANLWO010000794.1:0-3125 GCF_031364565.1 Chamaesiphon sp. OTE_20_metabat_361 | reverse complement strand
GTCCATGCCGACGCCGCGCCCAGACAATTCATCAGCCTGCTCTTTGGTCGAGAAGCCAGGGAGGAACAGCAGTTCGTAAGCTTCTTTTTTGGGCATGGCTGCCGCTTGCTGGGCGGTAATTAGACCCTTTTCGATCGCTTTGGCTTTAACGCGTTCGGTATCGATACCCGCACCGTCGTCAGCAACCGAGATAATAGTTTGGTTCCCTTGGTGGAGAGCGCGAATTGTAATTTTGCCTTCGAGTGATTTACCGTTGGCTTGGCGAGCTTGACCTGCTTCGATCCCGTGAGCGATCGCATTATTGACCATATGGATCAACGGATCGGTGAGACTTTCGAGGATCACTTTATCGATGAGTGTATCGCGACCTTCGACGCTCAGTTCGATTTGTTTGCCGTATTTAAGACCGTTATCGCGGACCCCGCGCTGCAACCTGTCGGCAGTCTGGGCAAATGGCACCATCCGCGATTTGGTAAGATCTTCTTGGAGTTGTCCGGTAATCTGTCTGAGAGTCCGGGTAACTTCGGTACTGCCATCGACGACAAATTCGATATCCGCTGTAGACTCGCGCACGCGCACTGTCAACTCGATCATCTTTTGCGATAGCAAGTGAATCGGTGTAAAGCGATCCATTTCTAGCGGATCGTATTCCATCAACGTGCCGCTGTTACCCAAATCTTCACCGCTAATTTGCGGACTGGGGACGGTGGGTTTATTTTGCTGACGACTGGCGACGAGAGAATTTTCCATCAACGATCGCTCGTAGAGATCCTGCATCCGCTTACCGACTTCATTGAGCTTTTGGACTTCGGAGAGGAGTTTTTCGACAAACTGCCGCATCCGATTTTGATCTTGCTCTAAGGTATTCCGGTTGACGACTAGTTCCCCAACTAAGTTGTTGAGATTGTCGAGGTATTTTACCGACACCTTCATTGTCTGCTCGAAGGTACGCGACTGTTTGGAGCGGCGCTCTTTGGCATCCCGCTCTCCGGTCTGCATTGGCGGCTGAACAACTGGGACGACAGGTGTCAGCAAGGCATCGAGAGAGTCGAAATTAGCCGCTGGACTACCGACTAATGCGTCGAGATCGTCGAGATTAGGTGCTGGACTTCCGACTAAGGCATCGAGATCGTCAAGGGCTGACGATTGACTGCCGATGGCAATCGCACCACCAACACCCAGACCCAATGCAGTGACACCCATTAAGGCATCTAAGTTGCCAAAATCTGGGAGATCTGCGCCTGGTAAATCCAACCCATCTAACCCGTCTAAAGTTAATTCGCGATCGGTTAATTCAGCGCTAAAATCATCAAGATTAAAGTCTAAGTTATCAAAATTTGTAGAAGATGTTTCGTCTAAATTGAGTTCGGTTTCACCTAATGAATCGAGGTTTAGAGCGCCATCACTAGTCAAATCGATGTTATCGATCTCTAATTCTAATTGTCCGCTCAAGGCATCTAGATCTAGCAGTCGTGACTCAGCATTCGAGTCTGGCTCGAAATTTAGAGATGAGATGTCATCTAAATTGAGTTCGGTGGCACCTAGAGGATCCAGATTCAAAGCACCGTCATTAGTCAACTCAATGTTATCATCTGACTCTAATGGTCGATCGCCAGCAGCATTTAAATCCAGTAGTCCTGACTCTGCGGTAGGCTCGTTTGAGCTTACAACTGGCTCGCTGCCAATGTTCAAAAAGTCTAGATCGAGATCGACTGGACTAGGATCGAAGGACGAGTTGAGCGCCAAGTCATCAAATTCAAAGTTTAAATCGCCAAGTTTATGTGGCTCTAAATTAAAATCTAAATTACTAAAATCATCGCTCAAACCTAGTTCTCGATCGACATTAAAATCACTTAATTCATCACCGATAGCCAAATCTGATAAAGCGCTGTTATCAGCGAACAAATCTAGATTAAAATCGGTAAAATCATCGTTAAGTGGCGATCGGGAGATCGATTCCAGCGCATTAGTCAGGGGTTCATCGCTCGATTCGGACAGATCTAAGTTACTCGTGGGCAGATCGCCAGTAGCGAATTCTGGTTCGCGATTCTCGTTCCGAGAGGCTCCGCCAACGAGTAGATCTAAATCTAAGTTATCCACATCGAGTGCTAGTGGCTCGTTACTACCTAATTCAGTAGCGAGCGCTCGCGCTAAATCTAAATTAGTAACGTGTGGATCGGCAGTTTCGACCAGTGGCTCGCGATCGAGAATATCGAGATCTAATTCACCCAAATCGGGATCTGACCCTCGTTCACCCACTGGTACATCCACGCTGTCTAGATCGAAATTAGTAAGCTGGAAATCGCTGCTAGCGCCCAGTGATTCGTCAGTAAACATATCGAGATCGAATGTACCGATACCTGCGAGATCGTTTTGCCCGGTGGCGGAGCCGCTGCTGGACGCGAGAATCGAGTTATCGATCCAGTCATTTAATTCATCGGCGATCGGGTCTTTTTCGACGATCGATTGAGGTAATTCATCCGCAGTTAAATGCTCTAAAGGGAGCGAGAAACTGTCTGAATCGGGACGATTGCCATAGTTTAATGCTTCCAAAAACAGGCTCTCGGAAGCTGGCGTGTCTGCCCACGCGGGAGCAGGGGTACTTTGAGGCACGGGATCTACTTGCGCTGCTGGTGTCGCCTGAAACTCGGGAGCGAAATCGCTGTTAGGTGTGCTTGGATCGGGTAATTCTGGCACAATTGGCGCGAGTGCCATCGGTGGTAAATTCTCTAGTTCAGCCCAATCATCAGGAGTAGCAGCGGTGCTAAATAAACCGCTCATGGGTTGGTCTAATCCAAAATCGGGTGCGGGGAGATCGATCGCATCGCCAACTGAAGACAGTGGTTGAAGTTGACCATCGATATTCGCCAGCAAATCGAGATCGGCATATCCTGGCTGCTGGGACGTGGCTAGTTCGGTATTCGACCAAAAACCGGGGAAATCGCCGTCGAAGGTGCCGAGATCGGGATTGTAGAACGTTTCTTCGTCATAAGTATCGACATCTGAGGGCAGTTCGATCGAACCAGGACTGACAATTGCCGCAGCACTATTGCCAGTAACTACCACATCTACTCGATCGGTCGCTGCCGTTTCTGGGTCTGGCTCGAACATTTGGGAGTAGAATT
>NZ_JANLWO010000775.1:0-5103 GCF_031364565.1 Chamaesiphon sp. OTE_20_metabat_361 | reverse complement strand
CTAGCAGTGCCAACCCGCGACGATTTATTCACATCCCTCCGCCGCTATCGGGAATTTCTCAAGCTCGAATATCCCCGCTACTACTGGAATCCCAACTACGAGCCGTGGTTGCCAGATAACGTCGAGATTCCCAAAGCTGGTGAATACTTCCCCCGCGCCATTTCCAAAGCCATCTACGGCAAAGCCTACTATGATGGCGATCGACCGTTGAACAAAGAACTCGATGATTTCGCCAAAAGCATCGACAACACCAAACTCCCTTCAATGGTGCTGTGCTGCTTCGGCATCGGCGACGGTACGGGTAGCGGTATCGTCGTAGACTTAGCACGTCACCTGTCGAATGTCAAGCTCGGACGACGCATTCCGGTAATTGGTGTTGGTGAAATGCCCTGTAGCGGCGACCCCGAAGCCTTCCGCGATGGTAGCTTGTTCGCCACCATGAACGAGATCGACTGTATGCTCGATGACGATAAGAATGCAGGTGTCACCACAGTTTGGGGCGACTTATATCGCAATCCCTTCACGGGCGGCTTCTTTGCCCTCGCCACCGAGAACTCCTACCAACGCCTGTCCAAGTATACCGATACTGGCGTGCCCAGCGAACGCGATCGGATGCGGCTGCAAGTGACTCACAAATTCGTTGCCGATGCCTTCATGCGGATTGCCTTAGATGACTACGGGCGCACCATCTTCAAAGCCCTGCGCTTAGTCGGACAAACGACAGCACCCCACGAAGCGATTAGCACCAAAGCCCGTAACTGGACGCTCTACGACATCGCCAAATTCACTCACCCTGCGGTGCAAGTCTTACCAGGCGAACCATTGAGCAAATGGCGGAGCGTCATCGCTGAGTGGATCGAGCATATTCCAGACTACGCTGGCTTGAAACCAGGCTTTAAGACCGACTATGCCGAGTGTATCATCCACGCACCGCGCGAAATGTGGAATGAAAAGCTCGATGACAAATTCAAATCAGTCGTTTCCACCTTCCTCCTCGATTCCGAAGATTCCGCACTAAATATCACCCACCGCGAATTCTTCGACCATCTGACGGCTTTTGCAGACATTATGCTACCAGGAGTCGCCAAGGTGGACTTCGTAGACTTCTTCAAGAGTCGCGATCTCTACGACACGCTCACTTGGGAGCAAAAACTCCTCCACCACTCTTGGCTGATGGATCTGGGCGTGATGATGTCCGAGCCAGCGATTCGGTTTGAAGGGATGGCGGGTGAATGTCTGTGGGGTTGTGCCTGTTGGATTGTGGTGCCCTACGACCAACTGCGGGGCGATGCACCCGTCCCTGTCAACCGTCGGGATATCTTGGCGAAGGGAATTGCACCGATGACTGGCACTGTGGTGTCTATTCCGGCTTCTGCTCAAGCAGTTACCGCACTGTAGTGGCTCAGGACGAGAACGGGCGATCGGCTGTAATTTATGTGGTGGGCACTGCCCACCCTACATTTTTACATTGCTGTTAGTGCGATTTAGGCGGATCGATCGTCGATTTGGTTGAAGCGGAGATCTACCCACCCCGCCCTTCGGGCACCCCTCCTCGGAGGGGATTTTCAATACCAGGTTTAGCAAGGAGAGCACCACCTTTATGAAAGCAGAGTGGTTTTATACAACAAAAGAAAAATTTCTTAGTTCACTGAAGTGAACTTTTGCTATTAGCCCCAAATTCATTTGAGGGCGGTTAAAGACTAAGCATTTTTCACCAGACTAATCGTTATTACAGGAATCATAATTATGGTCTTAGAAGTAATTCGACCGACAAGCACAAACTCAAATCCTAAACAGCAAAAGATTCCAGTCACCATTATTACTGGCTTCTTAGGTTCGGGAAAAACAACCTTAGTCAATCATATTTTACACGAACAACACGGTTGTAAAATTGCTGTAATTGTTAACGAATTTGGCGAGATTGGTATCGATGGACAAATTACGATCGCAGATGACGACGAACAGATTGTCGAGTTCAATAATGGTTGTCTGTGCTGTACGGTGCGCGGCGATTTGGTGCGGACGTTAGAAGAGCTGACTAAACGATCGGATCTAGATGCGGTACTAATCGAAACTACGGGGCTTGCAGATCCGGCTCCAGTGGCTTCGACATTTATCGTCGCCGAAGAGATAAAATCCAAATTTAGCCTTGATGCCTTTGTTACCGTCGTCGATGCGCGGAATTTGCAGCAAAATCTCAAGGATAGCCATGAGGCTCAAGAGCAGATAGCTTTTGCAGATATTATCTTAATCAATAAAACCGATCTCGTTACTCCTGAAGACATCGCCCGCATCCAGCAGCAACTTCGCGAATTAAACCCGATCGCCAAAGTTTACCATACCGAATATAGCTCGATCGATCTATCGCTGATTCTAGATACCAAAGCCTTCGAGTTAGAGGCAAAGTTAGAAATAGATCCATCATTTCTCGAAGACTTAGCGCACGAACACGATGCCTCGATCGGTTCTTTTGCTGTAACTTCCGATCGACCGATCGATCTGAATAAATTCATGTTGTGGATGAACGATTTAGCACAATCAAAAGGTGAGGATTTATATCGCACCAAGGGCTTGTTTTATGCGCAAGGTTTTCCCGAACGGGTGTTATTTCAAAGCGTGCGAATGCTGACATCCATGCGCCGAGACAGGCTGTGGCAAAAAGACGAACCAAAATTAACGCAACTAGTCGCGATCGGACGCAATCTCGATCGGGAAGAGTTTGTCAAAGGATTTGAAAAGTGTGTAGCTTGAATTAATTGAGAATTGCGGATAGTCTTGAGGGCACAGTTCATGCAAACCAAACTCGAACGCGGTAATGCAGTAGCATTTTTTGATAAAGGGGTAGAACAGTTTCGGACTGGAGATCTGGCTGGGGCAATTTCCAGTTTCAATCGAGCGTTGCAGTTCGATCCTGACAATGCCGATACCTATGGCTATCGCTGTGTTGCACGCCACCGAGCAGGCGATCTAGCCGGAGCGATCGCCGATTGTCAACATGCTGCCAACTTATACCTAGAGCAGGGAGACGATCGCGAGTACCAGTACGCGATCGAAATTTTCAACAAACTTCAAGATCTCACACCTGTGGCATAGAGTTATGAATCGACATGTTTTGGCTGTTTGTACGAGTTGTGAGAGTGCCCATCGGATGAAGCAGGCGATTCGCAAGAGTGGTGGCGAACGCTTATTAGAGCAATTACAGACACTCGTTCGAGCTGCACCGATCGAGGGACTGTCGATCGAACCCCATGAATGCCTGGGAGCTTGCGATCGAGCCTGTGCGATCGCTTTCAATGCTCCTGGCAAATATATTTACCTATTTGGCGATCTGCCTGTAGACGACGAACGATTGGAGTCAACAGCCACGGCGGTAACGACGTTTGCCACTCAGTACCACGCCAAGCCCGATGGCACCATCTCCTACATCAAGTGTCCCGAACTCCTCAAAAAAAGGGTTGTCGCTAAGATTCCGCCATTGTGACTCGACGCTAGCACTTGAGAGTCAGACGAAACCCCCCGCCCTCACCCCGCCAGATCCTGGGCTTCTGACTCCCCTCTGCTTGGTGCAATGTTTGAATTATAAGGGATAACTGCTGGAAAGTCAGATCGTACATTCATCAATCGGTAATCGATCTAGAGATTACCGCTAACTTACCGATCTAGAGTTGGTGATTGGCGCAGATCCGCTTCTTCAAAGATCGCATGGTAAAGCAAGCCAGCCGCGATCGCGCCTAAAATTGGTGCCACCCAAAATAGCCACAATTGTCCGATTAAGCCCGTATTTCCAAATATGCCTACAATTATAGCTGGGCCAGTACTTCTAGCTGGATTTACAGATGTATTTGTGATGGGAATACTAATGAGATGAATTAACGCTAGCATCAATCCAATCGCAATTGGAGCAAAACCTTGAGGTGCGCGACGATCTGTAATCCCCAATATCACCATTAAAAACATGAATGTCATCACTACTTCAGTGATAAAACAAGACAACAAGGAATACCGCTGCGGTGAATGAATTTCAAAACCATTAGTTGCCAGTGGGCCACTACCCGAAAGTACATAACCATCAAATTTACCCGATGCAATCAGGTAAATAATCAATGCTGCGACGATCGCGCCACCAACTTGCGCGATAATATACGGTAATAATTCCGATGCGGGAAATCTCTTACCCGCCCACAGTCCAAAAGATACCGCCGGATTGAGATGGCAACCAGAGATATGTCCGATCGCATATGCCATCGTTAATACTGTTAAGCCAAAGGCGAAAGAAACTCCCAAAGTACCAATTCCTAAAGACGCCGTCGCTGCTGCCCCAGCGTTGGATGCACCCTGGGTATTGATGTCAGTATAAGCGGCGGCAAATACGGCACTACCACACCCACCCAGCACCAGCCAGAAGGTGCCCATAAATTCAGCAATACAACGTTTAGTCAATGGGATAGTCATTGTGTTAATTCAAAATTAGATCGACAATTGCTGTCATTGTCGTTGGTACACCTATTTTCGATCCTCACTTCGTAACATATAGTAATGCTTTCAATTGTAGTTTTTGTCTTAGTAATACGAGCATCTCGAATACCAGAGTAACTAAATACTGTAATTTCGATCTACGCCTAGGACATATCCCCGACTTCTCTGAGAAGTCGGGGATATGATACCAAAGTTTAGTAATGTCCTAATTGCCTTGGCGGTTGCTATAAATACTGTAATTTCAATCTACGGAGCGATGTTCACATGTAGCTAAAAATAACAGCACAGAGCGATCGACTCGCTATGTGCTGTTAAATACTTATTTGGAGCCTAAGCTGCTAATTTCATAACAAGTAATCTTGGTTATGATACTAAATCCACAGCTTCGATTTTACTAGCTGCTGCTTTCTTAACAGTGACGCCGAGTGTGGCTAGATCTGCTAATGCTAGAGTCTGAATCCGCGACTGTTGCAGTGTCGCTTCGCGCTCGGCAACTGTGTTGTAGCCCCATTCAGCCAAATATAGCTTGACCGATTCGAGTTCTGGCTGAGTGGCAATTTTAGCCAGCGTCGGCAGCCGATCTTCGACAAACCAGACAGTCGGCGATTTTTTGGCACCGCGATCGAG
>NZ_JANLWO010000769.1:0-6605 GCF_031364565.1 Chamaesiphon sp. OTE_20_metabat_361 | reverse complement strand
GCCGCCATAACTAATACTGCTGTAAAGTAGATCGTATCGATCGGCAAATGTAGCTTGAGTTTGAGTCTCAAATTTACCCTGTTCGCGGCTATATACAAAGCCAGGATTGAGTTGCCATTGCCACAGAGGGCTATTAATTTTAGACCGCGCTGGAAAGCCGCCGACAAATACGATGTCATTGTCATTAGGGCTAGATCGATTCAATTTACCAGTTGGATAATCATTGGTGCTGGTAAATTTCAGCACTGCGAGATCTGTCCCTTTCGCAACTACGGTGCTGGTGACGGGATGCCGATCTTGTTCGTAGGTGATGATTTGGGCAGTTCCCTTGTTTTCGACTACGTGTTTGGCGGTGAGGACATAGTAATTATTACCTTCACGAGCGACAATTACGCCCGAACCACTCTCGTTATTCTCGATGCGGACTGTCATTTTCCGCGCTTGTTGATTGCGCTCGGCGATGAATCCCGTCGGGGTGGCTTGTTGTGTCACCTTGGGCAAATTATCGTAACCGTAGAGGATATCGGGCTTGACAGTGGTGAGAAAGTTATAGATGGGTACGCCCCAATTAGCCTCGCGATATTTTGCCGCAAGTTTAGCTAGCGGTTTACTCCCATCGTTGTAAGTATAGTTGGATAAAATCGGTGCCGCACCAATGGTATTGATGCCCAATAATGTCCCCGTTCCATCAAAAATTGGCCCCCCGCTCATGCCTTGACGCACGCCTTTTTCACCTTTGGCAATTTCATAGCCGATTTGGGTGCCGTTATCGAAGGGAATATCGGAAAGTTGGGTAATCGCACCAGGGGAGATTCTGAGAGCTTTGGAGTCAAACGGATATCCCGCGCTGTAAATATTGCGATCGTTTGGTTTGAGGATACCTGGATTGGCGAGGTTCGCTAATTGGTATTTTTTAGAGCTGGTAAATTCTAGTAAGGCTAAATCGTACTTACGATCGAATCCACCATCAATCGGTTTAGCAGTATACTTTTGTCCATCGGGTGCTTGAATTTCAAATTGGGCTGCGCGCCGCGTGACGTGGGCATTGGTAAGGACGAGGTAGGTATTGGCCTTTTTAGCAATCAGGACACCTGAGCCGCCATTAGTACCTGATGTGATGCGGACGGTGATGTCTTTAGCAATCCGATTTACTTTGGTGCTGGCTTGCTTTCGGGCTTCGTCGAGTCGATCGAGTTCTGGATTGCTATTTTGGGTGATTTGAGTGGTAGAGTTGCTGTGCGATGTAAGGTTTGATAATGTTGTTGCTTGGACTATTCTCCAGCGGAGAGGCTTCGCCAACGAGATTGCTGGCAATAAAAATAGGCTAGCGAGAATAGTTGGAATAATATGTTTCATGTTTTAGCAATTTTTTAGTGGGTTTAGTAGTCCTTTACACCACCCTCGTCGATGTCTACTTGTTCTTTAATCGATCGCGTAACAACTGCATATCGATCTCATTTTCACCACTAGATTGAGAAATCGGCGTTCCTTTATCTGGGTTGGACAGTGTACCGCGTATTCGATCGAGCATATCTTCAGCATCGCTGCCATTATTGAGCGTCAATAATAGATTGGATCGATCGCACGTTCGTTCGGTATAACGTACCGCACAAATTAGTCCTAGTCCGCTAGCTTTATCTATGCCCGCAATCAACTTATCAAAACTGCCGCGATCCCATGCCAATTGAAATCGTTTGGATACCATTTCACAACGTTGTTGATTAGTCATCCCTTTCGGCGGTGTGTATTTCCACAGAATCAACGACACAGGCTCAGTCGTGCCACTACTTACCGCTTGGGTGGTGGGAACGATCGTGCCAGATTGATTGATACGACCGCAAAAAAATTGGACGTTATCTGTTTTCTCCCTGGCTAAAGATGGGGGCGAGACAATGAGTATAGGTAGAGATAAAGCGATCGCGATCGACCTAAATAATCTATTCACGATCAATTAATAATACTGCTAATATCTACAATGCCATCCCCAGAACTTTGGGGAACAGGATTGCTACCAGTTCCAGTTTGAATATCTTTCATCCGTTCGATCGTTTCACTAGCCTCGGCACCATTTGCCAAGGTAAATAACATGCTCGATCGAGTGCAGCTAGTCGATCGATCTTTCATCCCACAAATAATTCCCAATCCCGATTGTTTATCGATTCCAGCCGTAATATAATTCAATCTTTTGGCCGACCATGCCTGTTGAAAATTAGCGGAAACCATATTGCAGCGAACTTGAGGGGTATATTTACCACTCAGTTTCGATTTCCATTGAATCAACGCGACAGGTTCGCGCCTGGATGAGCTGGCAACTAAGGTGGTGGGGACGATCGCATTACTATTGGGATCGAAAGTTTGACCGCAATAAAACCTTACTTTTGTGGGCGATTGGGCGATGGCGGCGATCGATACCACAATCGAACTAATAGTTAATCCACTGACGAGCGCGATCGTAATTAAGCTATTTTTCATGTTTATTAAAAAGTATAGTCTTCCCGATTTATGCAACAGCAATCTAAAATTTGGAGCTGTGGGTTGATGGCGACAGCTTACCAACCCACAGCTCGACAATCGATAATCGATCGCCTTTTGTCAACTACTTTTTGCGTAATAGAGCAAAATTGCGAAGATCGACAACTCGGTTGCCACTGCTTTGATACTGGGGCGTACTTGCCGTTCCAGCGAAGACGCTAGAGAGTTCTTCGAGCGTCGTACCAGCATCTTGATAAGATTTGAGCGTGAATAACATATTGGTGCGATCGCAAGGCTGTTCGGCGTTAGCCATCGCACAAATCATTCCCATACCACTTGTTTTATCGATACCCGCAGTCAGATAATGGCGACCCTGTTGCAGTGATGCTTGAAATTTGGGCGAGACTGTTTCGCACCGCTGTTGGGGTGTAGTTTTAAAAGCCTCACTTTTCCAGATAATTAATACGAGTTCTTCTGATGCGCCGCTCACCTTCGCCACAGTAGCCGGAAGGTTGCTTTTGCTGCTCGGATCTGCGGCTTTACCGCAATAAAATTGAACTGTCGGCGTATTTTGGCCGATAGCTGCTGTGGGGATTGTCGTCACCACCGATCCGGTAAAAATAGCAAGGGTAGATAACCAGATTGTGGTGGCAATATGCGATGTGAATGCGGAATGGGTTTGGTGATGTAATTGCATAAGAATTGATTTAAGTTAGTTGAATGTCAGCTTGAGCTAGGAAATTAATGAGTTTGCTACCCTTAGTCATCTAAATCGGGCGGTTAACCAGTGAAATATGCAGCAGCACCGAAAAGTTATTCATTCTCGATCGTCGCTACAGGCGAACTTTTTCCCTGACGTGCCTCGTTGACAAATTGACGGACTAGATCGACACCGATTGCATAGTTGAGTCCGACATTACCCGTATCTCGACCAAATCCACCTGTATTTACACCAATTACTTCGCCTCTGTCATTTAATAATGGCCCGCCAGAATTTCCTGGATTAATAGCGGCATTGTGTTGGATGAAATTACCACCGTCACGGACGGCACTGACGATCCCAGTGGTAAATGTACTTTGGAAAGCCTCTCTAAATGGCGTACCGATAGCATAGGCATTGTCCCCGACTTTCGCTGAGGTCGCGGCTGGGGCAAGTGTTGGAAATTTTCGACCCCGACGATTGATTTTGAGCAGTGCTAGATCCAGCCCATTTCTGCCGAATCCCACTACATCAGCAGGAAGTTCTGTTTTCCCGTCCGCCATCATCAATGTCACCACTGCGGGTTGCCCTTTGACTACATGCGCGTTGGTAACAACATAACCGTCATCGCTGATGATAAAGCCACTCCCATGTCCACGAATACCGCGAATCGTCACCACGGCAGGATTCGCTTTGGCATAGACGCGATTGGCAGTACTGGCTACTGGTGGTTTCGCAATAGCGGGGGTAAGATAAGCAGTACTGATGCCACCGCAGGTTAGGGTGGCAAGCAATAGTGTGGTCAGAATTTTAGTTTTCACAAGCGGATGGTTGGGGATGGATGTTTGCTAGGGATCGAGTGCGATCTCAACTATCACACATACACTCTTTCGGGCTGAATCGATCGAATAGTGCAAGTTACGATAAACTCGATCGCGATCTACGCCAATTTGTTTATTCCGGCAGTTTCATCTAGTCGATCGTCATGATGCCGAAATCGTGACAATAGTGACCTAACATCCTCATTAGCGAGATTAGGAGATTAATCTCCCAATATTTGTTAATATCGATTCTGGAGGAAAGCGGTGATGTTGAGAATTAGGTGCTGATAAATATCATTAGATTAATTGCGATCGGATTGTTCGTTTGGTTGGGGAGTGTGACTCCAGCCAGAGCAGAATTTTGTCGTCAGGTGGACGGACAGCAGATCTGTATTATTGATATCAAGCGCAGTGCGAAAAATTACTGGCAATATCAGGCAATGGTGAGGATCGATGGGATCGACATGCCAGCGGCATCTTATGATTGTCGCGATCGCTTAATTACCGACCCCGATGGGAATATGTCCTCATTTCGATCGCGCAAAGATGGTCGGATTGTCTGTAGTCTGTATCGATCGAGAGGCTAGCGAATCGAAAGCTAGCTAAAACCACTGCCGGACAGCTAGGAACTGCCGTACCGCGATATACTAGTAGTGAAAATCGTACTGAGAGTATGTTGCCGATGCTACCACCTCACCCGATCGTGCGGGATAGATGAGCCTGTCATAAATAGTCAAGAGACACATACAGCTTTTCTGATGAAGATGAGGTGTGAAGTAGGAATCTTAAGCTAGCTCCTAACTGACAACCTCATTCAGAGACTCGCGCACATACCTCACTTAACTAAGAGCTGCTATATGAACTCAGGTATTGACCTTCAAGGAACTTTTATCCAATCCCTTAGTGACTTGGGGATCTCCGCCGAACTAGCTAAAGTTCTCTGGATGCCATTTCCGATGTTACTGATGATTATCGGTGCCACCGTCGGCGTACTCGTCAATGTCTGGTTGGAGCGCAAAATCTCCGCCGCCGTCCAACAGCGGATCGGCCCAGAATTTGCTGGCCCCTTGGGCGTGCTGCAACCAGTCGCCGATGGTTTAAAACTAGTATTTAAAGAAGATATCACTCCCGCTAATGCCGATTCGATTTTATTTACTGTCGGGCCGATTATTGTCGTCCTCCCGGTATTTATCTCCTATCTGATCGTCCCCTTCGGTCAAAACTTGGTCATTACTAATATCAATACGGGCGTCTTTTTGTGGATTGCGTTTTCGAGTATCGTGCCGATTGGTTTGCTAATGTCCGGCTACGCATCGAATAATAAGTATTCGCTCATCGGTGGTTTACGCGCCGCCGCTCAGTCGATTAGCTACGAGATTCCGCTGGCGCTATCCGTCCTCGCGATCGTGATGATGTCCAATAGTCTGAGTACGATCGATATCGTCCACCAGCAGTCCGAATATGGCATTCTCTCCTGGAATATCTGGCGACAACCTGTCGGTTTTGTCATCTTCTGGATTGCATCACTAGCCGAATGCGAACGTCTGCCCTTTGACCTCCCAGAGGCGGAGGAAGAGCTGGTCGCTGGGTATCAGACCGAATACTCCGGCATGAAGTTTGCGCTCTTCTACATCGCTTCTTACGTTAACTTAGTACTAGCGGCATTATTAGTCGCGATCCTCTATCTGGGTGGTTGGTCGAGTCCGATTCCGATCGAGTTATTGAGTAATGCGCTCGGTGTCGATCCTACAACGTCGTGGGTACAAGTAGTCGATGCGTCTTTAGGGATTGCAATGACCGTCCTCAAAGCATATTTCCTCGTCTTCCTGGCGATTATCACCCGTTGGACGGTACCCCGCGTGCGGATCGACCAACTCCTCGATCTCGGCTGGAAATTCATGCTCCCCATCGCCTTAGCAAACCTCTTAATTACCGCTGCCCTCAAGCTCGCTTTTCCGACTGCTTTTGGCGGCTAGTAACTAGGCTTTGGGTTTTAGGCTTTAGGGATTAGGTTTTAGGCTTTAGGTTTTAGGTTTTAGGATGCGAGTTCCGAGCCATTATCTCTTACCTTTTACCTTTTACCTCTTACCTCTTACCTCTTACCTTTTCCCTTTTCCCTTTTCCCTTTTCCCTTTTACCCTCTCCCCTCTACCCCAATGCTGAAATTTCTCAAGCAAGTAGCAGATTATACTAAAGAAGCAGCTCAAGCTGCCAAATATATCGGTCAAGGACTGGCGGTGACATTCGACCACATGCAGCGTCGTCCCGTTACAGTTCAATATCCTTATGAAAAACTGATTCCGTCCGAACGGTTTCGGGGCAGAATTCATTTTGAGTTTGACAAATGTATCGCTTGTGAAGTTTGCGTGCGGGTGTGTCCGATCAATCTGCCCGTCGTTGACTATGAATTTGATAAAGCAACCAAGAAAAAGAAACTAAACAGTTATAGTATCGATTTTGGGGTGTGTATTTTTTGTGGTAATTGTGTCGAGTATTGTCCGACTAATTGCTTGTCGATGACCGAAGAATACGAGCTATCGACATTCGATCGACACCAGCTCAACTATGATAGTGTCGCCCTCGGTCGCTTACCGACAAAAGTGACTGACGAT
>NZ_JANLWO010000758.1:0-4288 GCF_031364565.1 Chamaesiphon sp. OTE_20_metabat_361 | reverse complement strand
GATCTGTAGGTTGGGTTTCATTCTTCAACCCAACCTACAGATCGAACTAATTTTTTCGCAATAGCGCAAAATCGCGGAGATCGACGACTGGAGTACTACCACTTTCATATATTGGTGAACTTGCCGTTCCCCTTAGTACGCTAGAGAGTTGTTCGATCGTATTACCAGCATCTTGATAAGATTTGAGCGTAAATAACATATTCCGGCGATCGCAAGGTTGTTCGGCATCAGCCATCGCACAGATTATCCCCATACCACTTTTGCGATCGACCCCCGCAGTAATATAGTTGCGACCCTGTTGCAGTGCTGTTTGAAATTTGGGTGAAACTGTTTCGCACCGTTGTTGGGGTGTGGTTTTAAATGCCTCACTTTTCCAGATAATTAGTACGGGTTCTTCCCTAGATCCAGAAACTCTGGCAAGTGTAGCCGGAAGGTTGCTTCTACTGCTGGGATCTGCGGCTTTACCACAATAAAACTGGACTGTCGGCGATGCTTGGGCGACGATCTGCGGATGTGTATTTTCTGCCCTTACCTGAGTTGCTAACGATCCAGAGATCGTGATGAGGCTAGATAGCAATGCAGTTTTGAAAATCGCGAATGATTTGGGTTGAGCTAGTTTCATGAGAATTACTAATTAATTGTCGGTGAGCAGCTAGATTTAACAGTTGACATGAACTGAGATTGGGTAGTTATTGGTAAAATATGCACCACGAGATCGAAATTTATTTGCCTTTGGCGATCGGTACGGATACGGTTCCCCATTGAGTTCAATCACGGATCGTCGCCACAGGCGAACTTTTACCCTGACGGGCATCGATGACAAATTGACGGAGTAAATTGACACCGATCGCATAGTTGAGTCCGACATTGCCTGTAGCTCTACCAAATCCGCCTGTATTCACCCCGATTACTTCACCGCTGTCGTTTAATAATGGCCCACCAGAATTACCTGGATTGATGGGGGCACTGTGTTGGATGTACTTACCACCGTCACGGAGGGCACTAACAATTCCAGTGGTAAATGTATTTTGGAACGCCTCGTCTAACGGCGTACCGATCGCATAGGCATTGTCCCCAACTCTCGCCGCAGTTTTGGCAGGGGTAACTGTTGGAAATTTTCGACCCCGACGATTGATTTTGAGTAATGCCAGATCTAGCCCATCTTTGCCAAATCCTACTAGATCGGCAGGTATTTCTGTTTTCCCGTCCGCCATCAATAATGTCACCACGGCGGGTTGCCCTTTGACTACATGGGCGTTGGTAATCACATAGCCGTCAGGACTGATGATAAAGCCACTTCCCCAGCCCTTATTACCGCGAATCATCACCACGGCGGGATTTGCTTTGGCATAGACGCGATTGGCTGTAGTGGCTGCTGGTGTTTTTGCAACAGCGGGGATGAGATAAGCGGTGCTAAACCCACTACAAGTTAAGGTGGCAAGTAATAATGAGGCAAAAATTTTAGTTTTCACGATCTAGTGGTTGGGAATGTAATGATTACTTGTAGTTACCAGAAGCATCGCTTACTACCTTTATCATCTTTTGAACCGATTCGATGGCGATTGTAGCATATTTAAGGGGAAAATGCAGTATTCGGACAGATGTGGAGATACTGTTAGTTCTGAGTTTCTTTGAGGTAGCGATTACCTTTGGGTGAGGATTCTACTCTGATTGAAAAGGGCAGATCTTGGGAGTATTCTTCTAATTTATTGGCAAATTGTCTGACCGATCGAGCGTTACCGAGTTTAGCACTAGCTTCGGCTTCAGTAATTGTCCCATGTTTTTCGATATGTTGTAAAATTGAAAGATGGGGATTATCGATGAAGCGATCGTGCCATGTTTCTGGTATCGCAATCGAGTCGATATTGCGATCGATTGCTGGTGGTTTTGGCTCGAAGATTTGGAGGATCTTCTCTAACTCTACTTCTTCTAATTCTTGAAATTTAGCCTGAAATTTTAATTCTAAGTTATCTAGCTTAGCTGCTCTACTACTCAATTCTAATTGAGCAATTTTTAATTCGCGTTGTTGTATTGAAAGTGCGAGATAGTCTGGTGATGATTCGATGTCACGATTTCGAGCTGATATTTCTGCTGCTAATTCAGCTAATTTTGTTTGTTTGAGTGTTAAGGCTGATTCGGTATCGCTGAGGTGTTGTTGTGCTGATGCTAACTGCTGTTCTCGCTCTGCTAGTTCTGTCGATCTTTGGGCGACGAGCTGGGCTAGACTCTCTATTTCTAATATCAAATTTTGGTGCGTCTGCTGGCTGCTAGTAATTGTAGAATTTAGCTCGTCGATGAGGTGATGTTGCCGATCGGTCGAGCGATTTAAGTCACTGTTTACTATTTCCTGCTGTGCCTGTATCTGCTGAATTGCTATTGTTAATTCTTGCTTGGTTGTCGCACATCTGGCGATTTCAGCTTGGATATTTTGGAGAAATATTTTAGATCGATCGATCTCATCAATCGTCTGTAATTTTGCTGCTTGCAGTTGAGAAAGTTCTAGTTTGAGACGATCGACATTAGTATCGATTTCGAGTCGGCGGGCTTGTTTGTCCTGAATTTTGCGATCGATATTTGTCGCTAAAGTCTGTTGTTCCTGACAGTAGTGGGTGAGTGCGGCTAGCTGTTGCTCTAGTGGCGGGTGTTGCTGGCGATCGCGATCGATCCGCTCGGTCAAACTAGCTGCTAAACTCTGTAGTTGTGCTACTCGCCGCTCGATATCTTGGCGATCTCTATCCCTAAGTTGCAATTGTTTGTCGAGTAGCGTTCCTTGGTGGTACAAATGATGCAGCCGCAATTTGCCGCGATCTAATTGGCGATGTAACTGCTGTTGGCGTTGGCGCAAGCGCAAGAGCGTGCTGGCGGCAACTCCAGGGAGCGCGGCGAAACCGATGAGTGCCGACTGCGCGAGATTCTGCGTAAAGGGTAAACTACAGCCACAGCTCGCCACAAAGGCGACTGAGCCAGTCGCCAACCACTGTTTGAAGAGATGTTGTTTGCTAGACACTGCTGGGGAGGACGGTGGGAGGATCTGACAAGCGGATAAATAAGGTAGCCGCTAACCTACAGGCTGCACTATTCACAGAAATTATAATCGATCGCGTCCACACCATCTGGAGTGTAATTACTCATTTCGATTTAGATCGGATCTTGGCGATTGTGGATGTTGACTCAACCATGCTTGTCTGGCAATCTATCGACACTTCAAGGTATGCCATCCCGATGATTTATCGATCTTCACCAATGGGGAAAACTTGCTAACACGTTCGCCCGAACGGTATAAATGGCGACCGATCGTACATTGTCTCATGTGACAATCCCGATTAGTATTAATACCATCCCAAACTAATACACTTTTATGTCATCTAAAATCTTACTGTGGGCGGGACTAATCGGCTGTGCAGCTACTATTACCTGTGAGACTATTGCAGTTGCTAAAAATTCGCTGGAGATGTCTCACACGCCAAATCTAGGCGCGATCTCGATCGCCAGAATTTATAATAGACAAGGTACTGGAGATCGCTTCTCCTCAGCAGCGCAGAAATATCAGCGCGGCGACTATCAGGGCGCGTTAGCCGACTACAATCGGGTAATTAAAAATAACCCTAAAAGTGCTAACGCCTACTACAATCGCGGGTTAATCAAAGCAACCAACCTCCAAGATTACCCTGGCGCACTAGCTGATTATAACCGTGCCATTCAACTCAAGCCGAGTTATGATGCCGCTTACACCAATCGCGGTAATCTCAAAACCACCAATCTCCAAGATTACCAGGGCGCATTAGCTGACTACAATCGCGCCATTCAACTTAAGCCTAGAAATGCTAATGCCTACTACAATCGCGGGGTGCTCAAGTATACCTACTTAAAAGATCTAGCTGGTGGGATTGCCGATATGCAGCAAGCCGTTAAATTCGCTCAGAGACAAGGTAATCCCCAAGATGCTCAAGCAGCGAGTGACTTGCTCTATCAATGGCAGCAGACTAGTGGCAATTAAGGTGATTATTTGTCTCTAGATCCTCATTAGTTGCGCGAGCATATCTTAATGAGAAAGCGATCGTCAATGAACGATCGCTTTCTTATCTCAATCTCTAATTAAATAACGACAACGGGATTATTGGGCGGCTCAACTGCGTCTAAGATTTTCTGTTTCCATCCAACCATAAGCCACCTCAATTAAAGGTTTACCGCCAATTACGATCTCTTTTTCATGAACTGGTTTACCTCCAAACGCAGCGTAAAATTGGCAAGCTGGATTATCAGCTAAAACCCATGCCAGCATAGAATT
>NZ_JANLWO010000747.1:0-2450 GCF_031364565.1 Chamaesiphon sp. OTE_20_metabat_361 | reverse complement strand
CTCGATCGGCAGCCACGAGTCTCGCGGTTGCGGAAATCTCTCAAGCCTATACAGCTTGGCGATATGGCGCACAACCGCAGCAGGTCGATCGACTTCAGGAGTTGTTGAAAAATCTGGTAAAGGATCGTAAAAATTAATTCGATATTTTCACGATCGTTGCCTATGAAAAAATAACGTTGCCAAATAAATTAATAATCCGAATAAGTATTCGGATAGCTGCATAGCTTATATTTAGCTTGAATATTTCGGGAATCGTCGCAGATGTGACGGTAGTAAAGGGTATACTCAAACTCCTGGGGATGCTGCCCCCTGCACCCTTGTTCATTTCGGGCAGTTGCCATGAAGTAGTCGCGACTCACACAAGTCCACTACCTATTTGCACCAACTTAATTATGTCTGATTCTACTCGCTCGGCTTATCGATCGATAGTCGTCTATACCAGCCTCGTTGTTTTACTAGGCAACCTTGCCGCCTGCGGTGCTGGCAGTCAAAAATCATCTGCGCCGACTAGTGGCGCTTCCACCCAAACAGCTAGTACTCCTAGTGCTGCCGGACTAGAAAGCAAGACAGGTAGCTCGATGGATACGACGGAAGCCGCTCAAACTGGGTTTTCACCACCAGAAGTAGCTACTGACGAAAGCTATAAATCGATCGCGGATAATCAATTTTACACTGCCGATCGACAGCCGCTCTCAACTTTCTCGATCGACGTGGATGCGGCTAGTTATAGCAATGTCCGGCGATTTATCAATGAGGGACAATTACCGCCCAAAGATGCCGTGCGCATCGAGGAAATGGTGAATTATTTCCCTTATGATTATCCCCAACCGACGGGAGATAAACCATTTTCGATTAATACTGAGGTTGCTACCGCACCGTGGAATCCCCAGCATAAACTCGTGCAAATTGGCTTGCAAGGGAGAAAAATTGGCATGGAAAAGTTACCGCCGAATAACTTAGTTTTCCTGCTCGATGTTTCTGGTTCGATGGAAGAACCCAACAAACTCCCCTTGCTCAAAGCTTCGCTCAAGTTATTAGTCAACGAACTCCGCCCGACCGATCGAGTCGCGATTGTCGTTTATGCTGGTAGTGCTGGCTTAGTTTTACCCTCTACCCCTGGTAATGAGAAAAGTAAAATTATTGCGGCGCTGGATAAATTAGAAGCTGGCGGCTCGACTGCTGGCGGCGAAGGAATTATTCAGGCTTATAAAGTGGCGCGGGAAAACTTTCTCAAAGCTGGTAATAATCGCGTGATTTTAGCGACAGATGGCGACTTTAATGTCGGCGTTGATAGTGATGATGGTTTGGTTAAACTCATCGAGAAAGAACGTCAGAGTAAGATCTTTCTCACCGTCCTCGGTTTGGGAATGGGCAATCTTAAAGATGCCAAAATGGAACAGTTAGCCAATAAAGGTAATGGTAACTATGCCTATATCGATAATATCATGGAAGCAAAAAAGGTATTGGTGAAAGAATTTGGCTCGACCTTATTGACGATCGCTAAAGATGTCAAAATCCAAGTCGAATTCAATCCCAAACTAGTCCAAGCATATCGGCTGATTGGCTATGAGAATCGCGTCCTAGAGAATAAAGATTTCAAGGATGATAACAAAGATGCTGGCGAGCTGGGAGCCGGACATGCGGTTACAGCCCTCTATGAGGTGATTCCCGTCGGCGTGAAGACCGATCTCAAATTTGCGACACCTGTCGATCGAACTGCGGCGGATCAGGAGACTCAAATTGCAGCTAATAGTACCGAATTGATGCAAGTCCGCCTGCGCTATAAGGCTCCTAAATCGGATACTTCCGAACTCTTAACTGGCAAGGTAGAAAACTCGATCGCGAAGCCAATCGATACAGCTTCTAATAATCTCAAGTTTGCGGCGGCTGTGACGGCTTATGGGATGAATTTACGCAATTCTCCTTATAAGGGCAGTAGTAATTTTGGGAGCGTGTTAGAGTTGGCAAATCAATCGAAGGGTGCCGATCTCGATGGTTATCGAGCGGAATTTATTCGGTTGGTTGAGAAGAGTAAAAAACTTACTAAATCTTAGAGGATGTTTGAAAAGTACAGATTAGCACTCGCAAACCCTAGCAATCCCCCCTAGCCCCCCTTTTTAAGGGGGGAACCGGATCCGAAAGTCCCCCTTTTTAAGGGGGATTAGGGGGATTTACCCACCATGAACGAAGCAATTAGACTTTTCAAACACCCTCTTAGATAGAAGAAAATTAAATCAGATGGCGAGATGAATCATTACAACCAAAATTTTCTAAATTTATCAGCCCAAGGCTATCAGATCGATCGAGTATTGGGTCAAAATGTTTATGGTGGTAGAGTTACTTATCTAGCTCAGGATCTCAATAGCAATCTACCTGTAGTTATCAAGCAATTTCAGTTTGCGACTACTGGCAATACTTGGAGTGATTACGATGCTTATCAGCGCGAAGTC
>NZ_JANLWO010000725.1:0-2280 GCF_031364565.1 Chamaesiphon sp. OTE_20_metabat_361 | reverse complement strand
TCTACCCTCTACCCTCTACCCCCTTTTTCAAAAAACCAACCCCGAACATTTGTTCGGGGTTGGTTTTTTGAAAATATTTAGGTCAGCCGCAACGCCGTTTTACCTCAGTTTATGACCTGGTTAAAACCAGGTGGGTACCGGAAGTTCGTGCTTATAGTTTCTGAATACAAAAGTTCAGTCTACTGCCGCTAGAACAACATTAGTTCCCGTAAAAAATTCAAGCATAGATCAAAAAACGTTATTGGCAGTCACCAACGTCGCCGCCAGACCATTTCTACATCTTAATGGGAGAATACTCGATCGGTCAAGTGAGGATCTAATATCTCCTGCGCCCATTTACCTCCATATTGGTAGCTACGTTGGATCTCCAGCTACTGCGATCGTGCTGAAACTTTTACGGCTGTGCCTTCTAACTCAAATACTTACTCCACTCAGCAAGCACCGCTGGCGAACCGTACCAGATGCCTGGACTGCGCGGTGAATGTTTGACCCCTTCAATTGTAATATTGGTTGCACCAGCTAAATGAGCTGCCTCGATCGCGGTAATCCCATCACCCCAGGTATTGCCTTCACCACAAGTCTGTTGATAGCTACTATATGCCAACCACTGACCTAGCTTTTTGGCACCATAGATTGACTTTCCAGCAACACAGATATATTTGACATCTAGATACATAGCTCCTGGATAATTATCATTCACAAAATCGAGATTTTTCTTCGTCCAGCGTTCGCCACTAATATGGGGAGTTCCAAGGGTAATTAAGGTATCAATTTTTGATTTTGCATTCCATAATTTCGCTGTTTCATCGACATCGCCATGAATGATATAGGGAATTTCACCGATATAAATTCGACTAATCCAACCACCTGCCGAATGTCCGATTAGATTGATTTTAGTGGCTTGATTATCTGCTAAAGCAGCATTTACAGTCCGATCGAGTTGTCGCAAAATCGGAATTATCGATCGACCGCCGAGGGTAGGTAGCCAGTCTCTTTTCCGCAGTGGTACTGTCGTTGTGGGGGTACCGAGTGCGGCTAAGGCTTGTTGCAGTGGCAGATAGACATCAGCACTTTCGAGATAGCCAGGTAAAATAACGGTGGGTAACATCAGACGATCGCCTACAAGCTAATATCTCGATTATACTAATAATACGGATCGACCGTGTATATTGGCATGAATTATATTCTGAGATAATGTATCAGCAAATTAACATCACTTTGCCTCAAAAAACCATCGAACTAATCGATGATTTAGCGACACAAGACGAGCGTAATAAATTAATTGATGAAGCTATCAATTTCTATGTTATCGATCGACAACAGTAATCACTTCAACAACAACTTCAGGAAGGGGCAATTTATCATAGCAAGCGAGACTTAAATCTCGCTGAAGATTGGTTCAATGGAAAAAATCGATCGAGCAATCCAAGTTAGTCTTGGATTAATCGATCGATAAACTAGGATAAATAATAATCGTGCGAATTTATCGATCGACAGAACCCATAATAATATCCACACTACCCAAAATCGTGACGATATCAGCGACTTTTACGCCGCGCAAGATATGGGGGAGAATTGGCAGATTATTAAAATCAGCAGCGCGAATTTTCCACCGCCAGGGGAAGATATTATCTTCACCCATAATGAAGATTCCTAGCTCACCTTTACCGCTCTCGATGCGGACGTAATGTTCGCCTTTGGGAATCTTAAATGTCGGTGCGACTTTCTTGCTGACGTACTGATAATCCATCCCATCCCACTCGGATTTCGGACCAGCGGCAATGCGTTTGGCTTCGAGATTTTCGTAAGCACCGCCTGGTAAAGCGGCGATAGCTTGACGGAGGATTTTCACCGATTCGCGCATCTCCCGAATCCGCACGAAATAACGTGCTAAGCAATCGCCAGCCGTCTCATACTGGACATCCCAATCAAAGTCGTCATAGCACTCGTACTTGTCAACCTTGCGGAGATCCCATTTGACACCAGAACCGCGCAGCATGGGGCCAGATAGACCCCAATTAATCGCTTCATCGCGGGTAATCGTCCCGACACCTTCGACCCGACGACGGAAGATGGGGTTATTACTAATTAATTTCTCATACTCGTCCACTTTTGGCTCGAAGTAATCGCAGAAATCGATACATTTGTCGATCCAACCATAAGGTAAATCTACAGCCACGCCACCGATGCGGAAGTAGTTATTGTTTACCATTCGATAGCCAGTTGCAGCTTCCCACAAATCGTAGATCATCTCGCGTTCGCGGAAGATATAAAAGAAGG
>NZ_JANLWO010000635.1:0-2516 GCF_031364565.1 Chamaesiphon sp. OTE_20_metabat_361 | reverse complement strand
TACAAATAACAGGCTGGCGATCGTGCCGATCCCAAACACCCATCCAAAAATATATAGTTGCTCTTTGAGTGTATATCGACTGGCAAAGTACAGCGAAAACAGCATCGATCCAGTTAAAGCGACTACCCGAGTTTGGGTCAGATCTGGTGAAAACGACCAAGAAATCGAGCAGATTGCCAACCCTAATAATAGCCACAGCCATCCACCTCTAGAGATTGACGGAATTACTTGCTTCCATCTAAGTAGGAGTAGCAAAAATGAAATTATATAGATAATTAAAAATATGTTCTTGACAATTGGCATGTCGATCGGATCGTCTTGGAGATCTCCTTCACTAACTCCCCCAGAGAGAATCAAAATCAAGGGGCTACCAACGTAATGAATAAACGCAAAAATTGTGAATATTTTTTCAGATACTATTAATAGTTGATTCATATCAGCGAACGTGTTGTGTGGCAACTAGATTATTAACTATCGATACCGATCTAATCTTGTTGCTGTGAAAATGAGCCATTTATTACGCCCAGGCTAAGGTCTAAATTACACTCGGTCGGTTAACTCTTGGCAGTGCGTTTTGTCAATCGATCGAATGACTGAAATAGAGTAATAAATCTATTTGTAGTCGAGTTAATATCAAAAATATAGTTTAAGTATACCGATATCTTTAAATTGATAAAACTTAGATAATGTATACTTAAATGGATAATTACCTAAATGTTTAACTATCATACTATATAGATCGCTGCTATGTTGTGATATCGATCGGATTGGCACCCGCTCGGGTGAACTTAACGATGCACATGGGAGATCCGATCTACCATCGATCTAATGACTTACTCTTGGCGTAACAACTCAACATGAAAAAACAGCTCAATTCGCTACAATTGTATCGAGGAATAGCATCTATACTGGTGGTACTACACCATGCAAATATTATCCTCGATCGTGAACTGAAGCAAGATGGTTTATTTAATGTGTTTCATTTTGGTTGGATGGGAGTAGATTTTTTCTTTGTGCTCAGTGGCTTCATTATCTTTTATATTCACCAAGCCGATCTGAGTCAGTCGAGTCAGTTTAAGTCTTTTGTTAGAAAAAGATGTTTGAGAGTCTATCCT
The DNA here is from genome assembly GCF_031364565.1 of Chamaesiphon sp. OTE_20_metabat_361. Lineage (NCBI taxonomy): Bacteria > Bacillati > Cyanobacteriota > Cyanophyceae > Gomontiellales > Chamaesiphonaceae > Chamaesiphon > Chamaesiphon sp. OTE_20_metabat_361. The sequence goes on along the minus strand of NZ_JANLWO010000635.1, from coordinate 1,401 downwards.
TTTTATTGGATTCTTTTAGCAGTCAAGATTCTTGGCTCTCTAGCGATCGAACGCGATGGTAGTTTTGATGGAGTGAATTTATGGCAGTTCATTCAAGTTGTGTTACTTGTGCCACAAGCAGGAACTAATCTCACGCCTTTTATCGGTGTTGCTTGGACGCTAACTTATGAAATCTTCTTCTACGCCATCTTTAGTTTGCTGATTTTATGTAAACCGCAGATCTATCTACTACCGCTCGCCGTGTGGATTGTTGGTATTGTCTTAAATCTTGTCAATGTCTTACCAATAGGCGGATCGGTGTTGCTGGAGTTTATCTTCAACACCCATAATTTAGAATTTGTGTTTGGCTGTTTGGCTGCATATATCGTCTCCACGCACCGATATGAGTACAAAAAAATGTGGATTTATCTAGCGTTAGCAATGCTAGTCGGAGCGATTATTAATACTGGCTACCGTCAATTCGATGTCGCGGGACTATCGCCAGTTATTGCCTATGGGATTCCCTGTACGATCTTGATCGTGGGATCGGTACAGGTGGAAAATCAAACTGTGCTGAAGCTCCCCTCATCGATAATTTATCTTGGCAATGCTTCATACTCCATTTACTTAACTCATGGGCTATTTATGAATACAATTGCCAAAGTTTATCTTAAAATTAGCGAAAAGCTTGCGCCAGCCCTACTAGATTCACAGATCGTTATGCCACTCGTGGCGACCGCGATCGTAGGCATGAGTATCGCACTTGGTTGTATAATTCACGATCGCGTCGAGAAACCATTACTAAAAATATTAAATAATAAACCCGCGACAGCAGTATGAATTGACAATTATTGCTAAAAGTCGATCTAGGTAGCAGTATAGACTTGAAATCAGCCTCAGAGGGTGTCTGAAAAGGCTTTTCGGTGTGAATCGGAGATCTAAATCCCCCTTAAAAAGGGGGACTTTAAAAGCCCCCTTTCCAAGGGGGTTGGGGGATTTAGATCTTAAAACGCAGCAATTAGACTTTTCAGACATCCTCTCCGCGATCGACCTGAATTAAATTAGGCTGGCTCTTAACTGGATTTACTCAAGGCTTTCTTCAGTGAGGAGTAAAAATCGTGCTTTGGAGGAGCATTTTTTCGATGGAAAATATCATAGACTGTTTTATTGCCAAGCAAGTGATATTGAATTCGGCGATGGATAATTCCGGGGATTCTTTTGGCGATATAGATCGAAATGTATGGCTTAGATAATAGAGCGGTTACAGCTTGCCACTTTCTCTGCTGAAGTAGCTCTAGAAACGTGAAGTAGTCAAAATATCTTTGTAGCGTTTGATACTTTTCCGTGAGTGCATGAGCTAATTGCGGCAAACTTTTGACAATTTGTTCGGTCTTGATAAAATTCAAAGTTGATGCACAGTTC
>NZ_JANLWO010000630.1:0-3810 GCF_031364565.1 Chamaesiphon sp. OTE_20_metabat_361 | reverse complement strand
CTGCTCACCGACTCCGCTCAAGCCGATTTGGTCGATCGGAGTATCGCCTTGGTAGGAGGTAAATAATGAAAGATAGTGCCATCGGTAGTGTAGTGCTCAATCCCTATGCGGACGCGCTCATGTCCCTCGCTCAATCTCAAAGTTTGGTCGATGAATTTGCGGGCAATTGTAAGGACCTATTAGAATTGCTAGATGAGTCACCAGAACTCAATCTAATCTTGGCAAATCCGATCGTGAAAATGGCTGATAAAAAAGCAATTTTAGCGAAGATAGTGACCGACCAAATTCACCCATTGATGTCCAACTTCTTGGCGATCCTCGTCGAGCGGCGGCGAATTGGCTACTTAGCCGGAATTTGCAAGCGTTATCAAGCGATGGTGCGCGATCTCAAAGGCATCATTTTGGCAGAAGTCACGAGTGCAGTCGCCCTGAGTGACGCTCAAATCCAATCCGTCCGCGACAGAGTTCAGGGCATGACTGGATCGAACAGTGTCGAAATAGTTACCAATATCGATCCAGAAATTATCGGTGGGGTAATTATTAAAGTCGGTTCTCAAGTCATCGACTCCAGCTTACGTGCCGAAATTCGTCGCTTGGGTCTGAGCATTGCTTAATCAGGGGATAGGGGATAGGGAATAGGGAATAGAGATTTGACTAATTAGTAAAAACCCAAAGCCTAACACCTAAAGCCTAATACCTAAAGCCTAATACCTATTAGAAAACATCAGTAAATAAATAATTATGATTAGTATCAGACCCGACGAAATTAGTAGCATTATTCGCCAGCAAATCGAACAGTACACCCAAGACGTTAAATCCTCCAACGTGGGTACCGTACTCCAAGTTGGCGACGGTATTGCCCGCGTTTATGGCTTGGATAAAGTCATGTCTGGGGAACTCGTCGAATTTGAAGACGCGAGTGTCGGTCTAGCTCTCAACCTGGAAGCCGATAACGTCGGTGTGGTACTGATGAGCAACGGTCGGAATATTCAAGAAGGCAGTGCAGTTAAAGCAACTGGTAAGATCGCCCAGATTCCCGTCGGCGAAGCAATTATCGGTCGCGTCGTCGATGCCTTAGCACGTCCTATCGATGGGAAAGGCGACATCGCTACTACCACCACCCGCCTGATTGAATTCATGGCTCCGGGTATTATCGAACGTCGGTCGGTGTACGAACCCATGCAGACCGGGATCACCGCAATTGACGCGATGATTCCCGTCGGTCGCGGACAGCGGGAACTGATTATCGGTGACAGACAGACTGGTAAAACTTCGATCGCGATCGATACCATTATCAACCAGAAAGAAGAAGATGTCGTGTGCGTATACGTCGCGATCGGGCAGAAAGCCTCGACTGTCGCGAATATCGTCAACGTCCTCGAAGAAGCTGGCGCGATGGCCTACACGGTCGTTGTAGCGGCAAATGCGAACGATCCTGCGACCCTCCAATACTTCGCACCTTACACTGGTGCCGCCATTGCTGAGTACTTTATGTACCAAGGTAAAGCGACCCTGATTATTTATGATGACTTGTCCAAACAAGCTCAAGCATACCGTCAGATGTCCCTCTTGCTCCGTCGCCCACCCGGACGCGAAGCATATCCTGGCGACGTATTCTACATTCACTCCCGCTTACTCGAACGCGCTGCCAAACTCAGCGACGAACTCGGTGGCGGTAGTATGACCGCCCTCCCAGTAATTGAAACTCAAGGTAGTGACGTATCGGCTTACATCCCGACCAACGTAATTTCGATTACCGACGGTCAGATCTTCCTCTCGTCCGACTTGTTCAACTCTGGTCTCCGCCCCGCAATCAACGCTGGTATTTCGGTATCCCGCGTCGGTTCCGCCGCTCAGACCAAAGCGATGAAAAAGGTTGCTGGTAAACTCAAGCTCGAACTCGCCCAGTTTGATGACCTCCAAGCCTTCGCTCAATTCGCCTCCGACCTCGACCAAGCGACCCAGAATCAACTCGCTCGTGGTGCGCGTCTCCGCGAAATTCTCAAACAGCCTCAGTACTCGCCATTATCTGTGCCCGAACAGGTCGCACTAGTATATGCGGGCTTAAACGGCTATCTCGATGACATCGCCGTCAACAAAGTAACTGGTTACACCGCTGCACTCAAAGACTACCTGAAAAACAGCAAACCTGAGTACGCTCAAACCATCAAAGACAACAAAATGCAGCTAACTGATGAAGCTGAAGCGCTTCTCAAAGCCGCACTAGTTGAATGCAAGAAGTCCTTCTTAGCCACAGCGTAGAATCTTAGGGGATAGGGGATAGGGAATAGGGAATAGGGAAGTGTGAGTGGGTGTTTCAGAGCATAGACTACGATCTGCACAAAACATCTACTTACACATCTTCTAAACCTAGTCCGTTAACCTCGATCCCTTTTTTCATAAAAATTATATTAAAACTATAGTGGATACCGTTCTTATGAATTAAAGTCACTATCCCCTATCTCCTATTCCCTTTCCTAAATAAGCACCGAAAATATACAACTACTAACTACTATAAAATATGGCTAACTTAAAACTTATTCGGGATCAGATTCAATCGGTTAAGAATACTAAAAAAATTACCGAAGCCATGCGCCTCGTCGCCGCAGCTAAAGTGAGACGGGCACAGCAACAGGTAGTTGCGACCCGTCCTTTTGCCGACCGATTGGCACAAGTTTTATACAGCCTCAAAAGTCGCTTAACATTTGCTGATGCGACTTCACCATTCCTCCAACAGCGCGAAGCTAAATGTGTTGGTATTTTGGTAGTTACTGGCGATCGCGGTCTCTGCGGTGGTTATAATAGTTCGATTATTAAAAAAGCCGAACTACGCGCTAAAGAACTTAAATCTCAGGGTTTGGATTATAAATTTGTGACAGTTGGACGGAAAGCTACTCAGTATTTCCAACGTCGCAATCAACCCATCAGTGCAGATTATACGGGATTAGAACAAATTCCTACGGCTGTTGAAGCTGGTAAAATCGCTGATGAATTGCTATCGTTGTTCTTGTCTGAAGGTGTGGACAGAGTAGAGCTAGTTTATACTAAGTTCGTCTCGCTGATTGCTTCCCGTCCGGTAGTCCAAACATTGTTACCATTGACACCACAAGGCTTGGAAGTGCCCGATGATGAAGTTTTCCGGTTGACTAGTCGCGCTGGTAATTTTAGCGTCGAGCGTGACAAACTGGACACATCGGTACAACCGCTACCCAGCGATACGATTTTCGAGCAAGATCCCAATCAAATCCTAGATGCACTCTTACCGCTTTACCTAAATAATCAACTGCTCCGCGCCCTGCAAGAATCCGCAGCTAGCGAATTAGCCGCTCGGATGACGGCAATGAATAATGCCAGTGATAATGCCAAACAACTGATTGGTTCGCTGACACTCAGTTATAACAAAGCCCGTCAAGCCGCAATTACTCAAGAGATTCTGGAGGTTGTTGGGGGTGCAGAAGCTCTCAACGGCTAGATGCGCTTACCGACCGTACCTATGCAAACGAGTGCTCGATTTATTCATGTTAAATATATTTGTGCTTGAGGTTAATCTCAAGCACATTTTTTATTTTAAGCTAATTGGCACACTCCGAATTTCTTGCCAGAGTCGATCGTATTGTTGTTGACTTGTTGATGAAAGTGGATAGATAAATTCACTTTTATCTAAGATACTTTTTGCAGGTAAAGTTAATGAATTTCTTTTAATATCTGGAGAAATTTGCTTATCGCTTAAACTAGTAAGCAGCGGTGCAGTAGTAGTGGTAAAGAGAGAAATCTGATTGCTAACTTGTAGTTGCAAACAATAATCAAGCC